>JBFWIG010000068.1:0-10019 GCA_050256115.1 Bacteroidales bacterium
TCACCATAATCAGTCCGTCTCAAGTCTGCTGCGCACCCGGGGCAGCAATCAGCAGTTCTGAGGCCGCGTGATTTTCAAGATCGAATAGAAGCGACATGCAATACCTACAACATGTTGAAACTTACCGAAGATCTTTTTCGGTGCGACCCTTCCGAACGCTATGCGGCTTTTTATGAGAAGGCTATGTTTAATCATATTCTCTCTACGCAACATCCCGAACATGGCGGTTATGTCTATTTCACGCCGGCACGTCCCCGCCACTACCGGGTCTATTCGGCCCCAAACGAGGCGATGTGGTGTTGCGTGGGGAGCGGAATGGAGAACCACGGAAAGTATAACCAGTTTATCTATACCCATCGTCAAGATTCGTTGTATCTTAACCTGTTTGTAGCCTCCGAATTAAACTGGAAGGCCAAAGGCATTACTCTCAGGCAGGAAACCACCTTCCCTTACAGCGAAACAACCCGTTTGGCGGTTACAAAGGGTTCGGGTCGGTTTGTGTTGATGGTGCGCTATCCGCAGTGGGTGAAAGAGGGCCAATTCACCATTTCGGTGAATGGCAAGCGCGTGGCTTATCAGGCCAAACCCTCTTCGTATATTCCTATTGTCGCCGATTGGAAAGTGGGCGATAAGGTAGAGATTCAATTTCCTATGCAGAATCGTGTTGAGCCGTTGCCCAATGTGCCTCACTACGTGGCTTTCTTCCACGGTCCCATTCTTTTGGGTGCCAAAACGGGTACCACGGGGTTGCGGGGTTTAGTGGCCGATGATAGTCGCTGGGGCCACATTGCCGGTGGAGAGAAGCTCCCTGTAGATAAGGCCCCTGTAATTATTGCCGACGATGTCCGTACCCTGGGCGATAAGTTGAAACCTGTGCCGGGTAAGCCTTTAACCTTCTCCACTTCGGCCCTTCAGGTAAACTATCCCGAGAAGTTGGAGCTCGAACCCTTCTTTGCCATCCACGATGCGCGATATATGATGTATTGGATGACCTTCTCCGAAGAGAAGTACAAGAGTCATCTTGAAGAGCTGGCGGCGCTTGAGAAGGAGCGGTTGGCGCTCGATAATCGGACCATCGACTTTGTGGCTCCGGGCGAGCAGCAACCCGAAGCCGATCATGCCATGCAGAGTGAGCGCTCGCAGTCGGGGAACTTCCTTGATCAATTCTTCCGGAATGCCCGCGGGGGTGGCTTTTTTAGCTATAAAATGGCCACAAATTCCGAAACCGGTTTGAGTTTGATGGTTCGGTATTGGGGCGAAGAGGCAGGCAACCGATCTTTCGACCTATATATCGACGACGAGAAGTTGCCGATAGGCAATATTACTGAACCGGCGGCACAAGCTAAGTTTGTCTACGTTACCTATCCCATCCCCGACGAGATGGTGCGCAACAAAACGCACGTAAGGGTGAAGTTTCAGTCAACGCAGGGTCGCTCTACCGGTTCGGTCTATTATATCCGTTTGGTTCGCAAATAGGGTGTGATAGGAGGTTGGAACGAATTTGTATATTTGTGTACAGCTAATCCTACCCACTATGCACAAATTGTTTTTTCGTACCGTTTCTGCGGCTTGCCTCTTGTTTATATCTCCCCTTTTTCTCTCAGCCACCCCGGCGCAACCGGAGAAGGAGCAGGATCAGGAACAGAGGCAGAGCCAGCAGAGCCTTACGCTTTCGCAGATTGCGCTTTCGGGTCGTCTGGGCCAAATGCTCGATATCTGCCTGAAAAATAGGGTGATGGGGCAGGATATGGCCGAAATCACCGATATATTTAAGGTCCGAACCGAGTCGAACCGCTGGCAGACCGAGTTTTGGGGTAAATGGATGTTGGGCGCTGCTCCGCTCTATGCACTCACAGCCAATCCGGAGCTGGGTAAAATGATGCAATCTTCTACCCAGGCGGTGGTAGCCACCCAAAGCGCCGATGGGTATATAGGCAATTATGCCCCCGATAAGCATCTGGAACAGTGGGATGTGTGGGGTCGGAAATATACGCTGTCGGGCATCTTGTTGCAGTATCGCCGGGAGTCCGATAAAGCGCATCGTAAGGCACTGCTCGCTTCGGCGGTTGCTCTGGCCAACCACCTTATGAGTGAGGTGGGGTCCGGGCCCGGCAAAAAATCGATTGTTGCAGTGGGCAACTACCGGGGTATGGCCGCCTCGTCGGTGTTAGAACCTATTGTCTGGCTCTATCGCGAAACCCTCGACAAACGTTATCTCGATTTTTCCCTCTACATTGTAAAGAGCTGGGAAGAGGAGGGGGGCCCCGGTCTTATTGCGAAAGCAGTTGCCGGAGTGCATGTGGCCGACAGATATCCCCATCCCAAATCGTGGTTTTCGGTAGAAAACGGGATGAAAGCCTACGAGATGATGTCGTGTTATCAGGGCCTGCTCGAACTCTATAAAGTGACCGGAAACAGCACCTATTTGGCCGTTGTTGAGGCGGTTGCTCAGGATATTGCAAACACCGAAATTAATGCGGCCGGCTCCGGATCGGCCTTCGAATGTTGGTATCACGGTATTCCGTTGCAGACCGAGCCCACCTACCACATGATGGAGACCTGCGTTACCACCACCTGGATGCGCCTCTGTCAATCGCTGCTGCTTACTACGGGTAAACCGCTCTATGCCGACTGGTTGGAACGCACCCTTTACAATGCCTTCCTGGGCTCTATGCATCCCGGTTCGGCCCTTTTTACCAAGTATTCGCCTATGAGTGGCACACGGGGCGCGGGCGAAGATCAGTGCGGCCTCCACACCAACTGCTGTATTGCTAACGGGCCACGTGGATTTGCTACCATCCCTGAAACCCTCATCACCCGGGCTGCCGATACATTGTGTGTGAATCTCTATGTTCCCTCGGTGTCGGTGGTTTCGGCTCCCGACGATAAGGCCCGGTTTGCCATTGAGCAGAAAACCGATTACCCCGCAACCGGGCGGGTGGAGTTGACGATTCAGGCCTCAAAGAGCCGCCCGGTGGTGCTTAAGTGCCGGATTCCCTCCTGGAGTGGCCGTACGTCTGTTATGGTGAATGGGGCGGAGATCGGTGCCGTAAAACCCGGTAGTTATCTTGCCATATCTCGCGAGTGGAATAATGGCGATAAGATTGTGCTTCAGTTTGATATGGAACCCCGTACACTCCAGATAGGCCGTTTTGTGGCTTTCGAAAGGGGCCCCCTACTGCTGGCACGCGACACCCGTTTTGCCGATGGTCCAATCGACGAATCGGTGGGTGCGCCCGGCAACGCTCCTGTTGAGTTGGTTCCGGTAACAGAGGGGCTGCCTGCCGGTATCTGGCTGGGATTCACCACCAAACTTGTATTGGGTACCAACCTTGAACGCGAGTTCGGGGCGCCGCGCGAGGTTCATTTCTGCGACTTTGCTTCGGCAGGAAATACCTGGGACGCCCACTCCCGTTATCGGGTCTGGCTCCCGGTTTCGTTGAATGTTACCCGCTCCGGTTACCGTTCGTATAACATTCCCTAAAGCATTTTCCTACTGCAGCTATGTCTTCCCGAATCACTATCTTTTTAGCACTCTGTTTTGCAGCGTTTACGCTTTTTTCCGGTTGTTCCGGGCAAAAGGCCCCTGAGGGCTTGGCGGCTCCTGTTAACACCCCCCGGCAAATGCTTTTCGACCACGATTGGCGTTTTGTCCGTGGCAATCCGGAGGGGGCACATCTGCCCAACTTTCCCGATTCGGGTTGGCGTGAGGTGACGTTGCCCCACGACTGGAGCATTGAGGATTTCCAGCCGGAATCACACCTTCCTGCGATAACCCCCGATTGCGGGCAGTGGCGTTTTTCTGCCGGCGACTCTTTGCAATGGAGTGACCCCTCTTTCGATGATTCCGCCTGGGAGCCGATTACCCTGCCCCACATCTGGAACAGCCGCGATAAGCGGCAGGAGGGCGGTGCCTACGGATGGTATCGCACCACACTTATTTTGCCCGACTCGCTGGTAGGCAACGGTGTGCTGCTCCACTTGGGCCGTTTTGCCGATGCCGACCAACTCTATTGGAACGGCACACGGGTTGGCAGTACGGGATTGATGCCCGCACGGTTTCAGAAACCCTTTGCAGCACCTCTCGAACCTCGCTGTTATGCGATTCCCGACTCCCTGTGCCGCCGTGAGAATAGCGTGGCAGTAAGAGTCTATGCGCTCTCCGGGAGTGGCGGATATAGCCAACCCTCTATGCCTCGCACAGATGCCACGGGCCCTTTTACCACATGGAGCCAGGGTGGAGCCGATACAGGCCACACCTTTGGCGGAACCGGCTGGTACAGGAAACATTTTACCCTTCAGCTCTCCGATACAGCGCATCAGATTTCGCTGCTTTTCGATGGAATTTACCTGTTTTCGGATATCTGGGTAAACGGAGAGCGCCTGGCGGTTCACCCTAGTGGATACGCCCCTCTGCATATTGATATTACAGCAGCGCTTCTTCCTCCCGGCCAAGAGAATGTGGTGGCCGTACAGGTGAAGAATTGGGGGCAAAACAGCCGCTGGTACTCAGGTTCGGGCATCTACCGGCACGTACATCTGTTGCGCTTGCCGCGCCTTCATATTCCTTTATGGGGGGTTGATATCACCACCCCTCAGGTGCAACAGGAAAAGGCTGTTGTTCAGGTAAACAGCCGGGTGGTAAGCCGAATGCAAAAGGGGGGAAAGGCTTTGCTCACGGTGACACTTCTCGATGCCAATGGGAAAAGTGTGGCCAAAGCCTCCGATTCGGTTCTGTTCGATAAAATTTCGCAAAGCGAATCGAAGTTACGTTTCACGCTGGCAGACCCTCAACTTTGGGAGCCCGGTTCGCCCCGCCTCTATACGGCGCAGCTCACCCTTCAACACGAGGGGCAGATAATAGACCAAACCACTCAAACTTTTGGCATCCGTTCGCTGGCTGTCAGCCCCGAAAACGGACTTGCCCTAAACGGAAAGCCCATCCTGCTAAGGGGAGGATGTATTCATCACGACAATGGCATTCTGGGTTCGGCAGCCTTCGACAGAGCCGAATACCGTAAGTTAGAGCTGCTTAAGGCGCAAGGGTATAATGCCGTCCGAACCGCGCACAATCCCCCATCCACCGCCCTGCTCGATGCGGCCGACCGTCTGGGAATGTTAGTGATTAATGAGGCTTTCGATATGTGGCGCGAAGCCAAAAGGAGCAGCGATTACCATCTCTTTTTCGACAACTTTGCCCGCCGCGATCTGGCCTCAATGGTATTGCGCGACCGCAACCACCCTTCGGTGATTATGTGGAGTATTGGCAACGAGATTCCCGAACGGGCCGACAAAGAGGGGCTGAAAATTGCAGAGATGCTGATTCAGGAGCTTCGCACCTACGATATCACCCGTCCGGTTTCCCAGGGCATTTGTGACTTCTGGGATCGTCCGGGCCTGTCGTGGGATGCCACGGCCCCCGCCTTTGCGCTGCTCGATGTGCAAGGGTATAACTACCAATGGCGTCGGTACCGAACCGATCACGATGCCTTTCCGGGGCGAATCATGATGGGTACCGAGTCGTTCCCCATGGAAGCGGCCCAAAATTGGGCCATGGTAGAACGCTATCCCTATGTAATAGGCGACTTTGTATGGACGGCCATCGACTATCTGGGCGAATCGGGCATAGCCCATGCCGACACCGGCCGCGCTGCCGGCCACGGCCTGCGCCCCTGGCCCTGGTTTAACAGCTGGTGTGGCGATCTCGACCTCATCGGTCAAAAAAAGCCACAGTCGTACTATCGCGACCTGGTGTGGGGCCGGCGCACTTTTCTTGCCATGGTGCAAGCTCCCTCCACCGGTCAACCCGAAAAGGTGAGCCCCTGGGGTTGGCCCAACGAACTGCTCAGCTGGGAGTGGCCCGGATGGGAAGGCAAACCCCTCACCATAAACCTCTACACCTCTCTGCCTGCCGTACGCCTCGAACTCAACGGCAAGCAGGTAACTTCGGCCGAGGTAGGCGCCGAGGCGCCCAACAAGGCCACCCTCACCTTGCCCTACCAACCCGGCCAACTTCGTGCCATAGCCCTTACCGAAACAGGAGCCGATGCCGACACCTTTACCCTTACCACACCCGGAGCCCCTGCTTCACTTACCCTCACCCCGGACCGCAACCCCATCACCACCCAACACGGCGACCTCTGCTACATCACCCTCCAAATCACCGACTCCCTTGGCCGCCCCGTCACCACCTCCGATCGCCTCATCACCCTCCACCTCACCGGCCCCGCCATCATCCAAGCCCTTGGCAACGCCAACCCCCGCCAAATGCAAAGCTTCACCCCATCCCATACCACCAAACCCTTCACCACCCAACCCTTCACCACCCAACCCTTCACCGCCCAATGCCACACCTATAGAGGAACCGCCCTTATCATAGTCCGTCCCCTCGGCCAACCCGGAAAAGTAACACTCACCGCCAGCGAACCCAACCTCCCGTCCACCAACCTTTCCATCAAAATGAACCTGTAACGATGTGGTAATTCGATAATTTGGTAATTTGGTAATTCGATAATTTGGTAATTCGATGATTTGGTAATTCGATAATTTGGTAATTCGATGATTTGGTAATTCGATGATTTGGTAATTCGATAATGTGATAATTCGATAATGTGATAATGTAACGACTTGAAAATTACGGTATTGTTGCGCGAAGCGCAGCACTAGAGCACTAGAGCACCAGAGCACTCGAAGCGCAGCACTAGAGCACCAGAGCACCAGAGCACTCGAAGCGCATTTGCGCTTCGAAGCACTAAAGCACCTGCGCGTAGCGCATATTCACCATTAACCATTCACCATTAATTCACCATTCACCATTTCGCGCGAAGCGCATTAACCATTAACCATTAATTAACCCTTGCTTTTATGAAATCAATTCTCTCCATTTTTACCGCTCTTTTCCTGGCATTTGCCTTGAGTTTCTCCTCCTGTACGCCTAAAACGGATACCTCTGCCGTGCAAGAGGAGACCGCCGTATCGGTACAAGCCGCAGCCGATTCGCTTTCGCAGCCTTTGGTTCGTCACGTGGTGCTGTTTGGTTTTAAAAAGGAGGCTACACCCGAACAGATTGCCAAGGTGATTGCGGGTTTTGCCGGGCTGAAGAACGATATCCCCGAGATTCTCGATTTTGAGTGGGGAACCGATATCAGTCCCGAAGGGTTACAGCAGGGGCTTACCCACTGTTTCTTTCTCACCTTTGCCGGAGCTAAAGAGCGCGATGCCTATCTGGTACACCCCAAACACCAGGAGTTTGGCGGCTCAGTGGGTGCATTGGTCGACAAAATCACTGTGGTAGACTACCAGGTCACAAAATAGCCAGGTTATTACCCTCCGGGCTTGATTTTCTGCCCCTTTTTTGCCAAATTTGTTCGCATCCGGATGTTCCGGAGGTGAGCAAAAGATCTTATTATGTTTTCGAAAGAGACCTATCAGCAAAGGCGGACCCTTCTCCGGCGGCAAGTGGAGTCGGGCCTGTTGCTCTTTTTGGGCAACCAGGAGAGCGGTATGAACTATGCCGACAATACCTACCCCTTCAGGCAGGATTCCACTTTTCTCTACTATTTTGGCTCCGACTACGCCGGTCTTGCAGCGGTAATCGATATTGATAAGGGAACCGAAACTATTTTTGGCGATGAATTAACCATCGATCATATTGTATGGATGGGCACCCAACCCACCATAAAAGAGAAGAGCGAAAGGGTGGGCGTGTCGGAAACCCGGCCTTTTCGGGCCTTACACAACACCCTTCAGGAGGCAATCTCTAAGGGTCGGGCTGTCCATTTTCTGCCTCCGTATCGTCCGGAGCATCAAATTGCCCTCTTTCAACTGCTCGGTATAGGGTTCGACCGCCAAAAAGAGATGGCATCGGTACCCTTTATCAAGGCCGTGGTTAACCAGCGAAACTATAAATCGGACGAGGAGGTTGCCCAGATTCAGGAGGCAGCACTGATTACAGCCCACATGCATTTGGCTTCAATGCAGCTGGCAAGAGCCGGTATGCGTGAGTCGGAGATTGCTGCTGCAGTTACAGCGGTGGCGCTGCAAAGTGGCGGCAGCCTTTCGTTTCCGGTTATTGCCACGATCAATGGCCAGATATTGCACAACCATTACCATGGAAACAGCCTCAGGGAGGGGCAACTATTCTTGTTGGATGCCGGTGCCGAAAACGTGATGCACTATTGTGGCGATATGTCGTCGACCATTCCGGTGAGCAAACGATTTACCTCCAGGCAGAAAGATATCTATAACGTTACCGTGGCTGCCCATGATGCAGCCGTTGCCATGCTGAAACCCGGTGTTCCCTTTCTCGATGCCTATAACCAAGCGGCAATCACCATTGCCGAGGGGATGAAATCGCTCGGTTTGATGAAAGGTTCAATCCAGGATGCAGTGGCCGAAGGGGCTCACGCCATGTTCTTCCAGTGCGGATTAGGGCACATGATGGGGCTCGATGTACACGATATGGAGAACCTGGGAGAAGTCTGGGTAGGCTACAACGGCGTACCCAAAAGCACTCAGTTTGGTCGCAAATCCCTGCGACTGGCGCGCGAACTCGAACCGGGATTTGTACTCACCATAGAACCGGGCATCTACTTCATCCCCGAACTGATGGACATGTGGCAGGCCGAAAAGCGCTTTACCGACTTTATCTGCTACGACAAATTGCAGGCCTACCGCGACTTTGGCGGCATCCGAAACGAAGAAGACTACCTCATCACCCCCACCGGCAAACAACTCCTGGGCAAACCCATACCACGCACCGTCGAATCGATAGAGCAAATGCGTTGATGCGCTTTGCGCAAATCAACGCATTTGCTCTATCGATTCAGTGCTTTAGAGCACCAGAGCTCTCGAAGCGCATTTGCGCTTCGATGCACCAGGGCACTTGCGCGAAGCGCATTCACCATTCACCATTCACCATTAGTATGATGTGCTTTTTCAGAAATTGCTTTTTTTTGGCGGTGTTAGCGGCTGCCTCTCTTTTACTTTCGTGCGAAAAGGATGAGGGTGTAAATCCCAACCGGGATCTCATTGGTCAAATGGAGGCGGTTACTGATTCGTTGGTTGCAAACGCCAATATTCCCGGTATTGTGGCACTGGTGGTCGATCACAAAAAGGGGATTGACTGGCTCTATACTGCGGGATATGCTAACATTGCCACTCAAGCGCCTATGAGTGGTTCGCACCTCTTTCGTATTGGAAGCAATACCAAAACCATGGTGGGCACGGTTTTGCTTCAATTGGTCGACGAAGGGCTGCTTTCGTTGGAAGATAAACTGTCCGACTTTTTTCCGGAATATCCCCGGGCAGACGAGGTGACCATCGCCATGTTGTGTAATATGACCAGTGGGATTTTTAACTATACCGATGACGAGGCGTGGGGGAATGAAATCAATGGAACCCCGGATAGGCAATGGAGACCGCAAGAATTGATAGAGGTTGGCTTCTCTCACGATTACTATTTCGACCCGGGTACGGATTGGACATACTCCAATACTAACACAATTATTGTGGGGCTGATTATTGAGCAGCTCACGGGAAATACCCTTCAGGAAGAGATCGATAACCGTATTGTAAAGCCTTTGCAATTAACCCATACGGCATTCCTGACCAACGGCACACAATTTCCCGACCCACACGCAACAGGGTATGCCTGGGATGACGGTGCCTATATGGATGTAACCGAAATGGGTGATATCTCCTGGGGATGGGCTGCAGGATCGGCCTACTCCACCCCGCGCGAACTGCAGAAGTACGTAGAAACTTTGGTGGAAGGGGGTTTTCTGAGCAACAATTTACAGAACAGACGGTTTACGGAATTGCACTCCGTGAATGCACAAGCAGCCTACGGATACTACATCATGAAAAGGGGATCATTCTTTGGCCACAACGGCGGCCTGCCCGGCTACACCTCCTCCATGTACCACAGCAAAGAAAAAAATTGTACAGTTATCATCTACTTTAACTGCTACGCCGAAACACATCCCGATTACCTCTTTTTCCGATTCATGAATATTCTG
>JBFWIG010000069.1:0-10018 GCA_050256115.1 Bacteroidales bacterium
GCAATGGTCTGATGGGGTTCCGTGTCGGGATAGGCCGTAAAGGCGCCGAAATTATCGAAGATATCGAGATTAGGCACATCGCCCAGGCTGGCACTATCGAGAAATACAAATTGCATGGCTGTGGTTATCGGTTGATAAGCGCCATCGAGAGCGCCTCTTCAAGTTGTTGTCGCTGCGCTTCGGTGAGGAGCGAGATGCGAATGGGGGGATAATCGGCCCTCCCTTTAGGGGTATCGACCGATAGGTGGAGCGATTCGCGGAAGCCTCGCCACTCTTTGCTGAATTTGTAGCTTATGAGTTTATTTGCCTCGAATTCAATGGCTTTTGGGATTCGGTCGGAGATGGCGTAGTAGCGGAAGGTAAAGAGACCGTTGTGCGATGAGAAGCGAAAATAGTGGAGATCTTTCAGATAGGGAATCAGATAGAGTAACAGATAGAGTATCACTGCCGCCGATAGCACCCACGGTTCGTTTGCCTCCATACCCTTTTTCCCGGCATAGTAGATCCAGAAGAAGAGTCCTGCAAAGAGCAGGATACTGAAGAGTTTCAGTCGGATCAGGAGGTCGATTCTTTTTTTGTTGTCGAAGATCATTGCAGCGTGGTTTTTGGCAAATGTACATTTTTTGCGGTTTCCCCGAAAACAGGCATCGATTTGTTGAGCCACCGCCTTTTTTTACCTTTGCGTCTGTTGTGACTCAGCCTGCCTCTTATGGATCATATTCTATCTGCTCCTTCAGTCCCGCTCTCGGGCTCCATTTCCCTTCCCGCTTCTAAGAGTATCAGTAATCGACTGCTGATAATCAGAGCTCTTTCGGGAGATGCTTTTTCGATAGGCAGGCTCTCCGACAGTGATGATACCCACGCACTGCAGGAGGCGCTTGCTTCCGGAGCCTCTACCATTGATGTGGGCCACGCCGGAACCACCATGCGTTTTCTGGCTGCCTATTTTGCTGCTGTGGGCAGAGATGTGCTTTTGACGGGCAGTGAAAGGATGCAGCAACGCCCCATCGGGCCTTTGGTAGAGGCGCTTAATGGCCTGGGTGCCCGGATTACCTATCCGGTTAAGGAGGGTTTTCCGCCCATCAGGATGGGCTCTTCCCGCCTCTCCGGCCGAAAAGTGGAGGTAACAGCTGCCGTTAGCAGCCAATTTATTTCGGCGCTACTGCTGTCGGCTCCTGCAATGCCTGCCGGGTTGGAGATTGTCCGTTTGGGAAAAGAGGTGAGCTCTTCTTATATAGAGATGACCCTTGGGCTGATGGCCCGATTTGGCGTTGCTGTACGCAAAGAGGGAGCCTCAATGTTTGTGCCTCCTTCCCGCTACAGAGGATTTGACTGTGTGGTTGAGTCGGACTGGAGTGGCGCCTCCTATTGGTATGCTTTGGCTGCACTTATGCCGGTGCATAACCTGTTTCTGGAGGGGCTTACGGCCGATAGTTTGCAGGGTGATGCCCGCGTGGCAGAGTGGTTCCGGATATTGGGCGTAGACTCAGTTTTTACGCCCGAAGGGGTGATGTTGAACCGTATCAACCGACAGGCTGCCGGCTTTGAAGCCGATTTTGTAAATCAGCCCGATCTGATTCAGACATTTGTGGTTACACTCTGTCTGCGCAATATTCCCTTTCGGATTTCCGGGGCCGAGACACTCCGGATTAAGGAGACCGACCGCATCAGTGCGCTGCAACGGGAGATGCGAAAACTCGGCTTTATAGTGGAGAATCCCGATCCGGGTCTGCTGGTATGGGAGGGAAGCCGTGTTGCGCCGGAGAGTGCTCCGGCAATCGAAACCTATCACGACCACAGAATGGCCCTGGCTTTTGCCCCTGCCAGTATAGCATTTCCGCATCTGACCATCCGCGATGCCGGGGTGGTTTCGAAATCGTATCCGCTTTTTTGGGAGCACCTTCGTGCTGCCCGATTTGAAGTTCGGAAGGCTTAGCGGACTGTTTCTGCTTCGGGCGTCGCTTCGCTTTTTCGAAAGCGGAAGAGTTTCGACTCTGTGCCGCGGAGCACCCTTTCAATATTCTTCCGGTGGGTTACCAGAATGAGGATAAAGACCGCGAGGGCAAACATGATGATAGTTTGATTTCCGGTTCGGAAAATAAACATCACAGAGATGGGGAAAGAGAATCCCGCCAGAATAGAACTTACCGAAACATACTGGGTTACAAAGAGTACCAGGAAGAAGACACAAGCTGCAATCAGAAAGGGGTTGGGCAAAATGGCCAGAATGACTCCGGCTGTGGTGGCTACCCCTTTACCCCCTTTAAAGCCGGCAAAGAGGGGGAATACGTGGCCCAACATTGCGGCAATGCCGCAGATAATCTGCAGTTGGATAAAGTAGGACCCTCCGGGGTTTAAGGCATGCAGCAGGGTAACCGTTTTAACGGCTATAAACCCTTTGCCTGCGTCAATTAATAAGACCGGAATGGCTGTTTTCCAGCCCAGGATACGGAAGACATTGGTGGCACCCGCATTTCCGCTGCCATATTGCCTTACATCGATTCCGTGTACCAATTTCCCGACCCATACCGCAGCCGGTACAGAACCCAGAAGGTAGGATCCGATGATAACTATTGCTGTGAGTAGTGGACTCATAGTATTCGATTATTTGCGTTACGACATTTTGTATCCTTTCTCTTTGGCCATCTTCTCCAGACGCTGCTGAAATTTCGATTTTTGAGTTGGTTTGGCCTTTTGACTGTTCATTTGTTGTAACAGTGCTTTTTCGTCGATCATCCTGCGCATAATTTCATTTTGCCCAATGGTAATGATGTTGGTGAGCAAATAGTAATAGGTGAGGGCAGCGGGAAAGCTGTTAAACATAAACATGAACATAACAGGCATGAGGTACATCATCGATTTCATGCCGGGCATTGAGCTGTCGGTAGTGGTGGGAGTAAGCTTGGTAGAGAGAATGGTGGTAAGCGTCATCAGTAGCGTGAAGAGACTCACATGATCGCCATAGAAAGGGATTTCGAAGGGGAGATTCAGAATACTGTCGTAGGTGGAGAGATCGTCGGCCCATAAGAATGCCTCCTGCCGTAACTCGATGGAGGAGGGGAAGAAGCGGAACATGGCAATCAGAATGGGGAACTGCAGCAACATGGGCAGACATCCTCCCAGCGGATTTACCCCCGCCTTTTTGTAGAGAGCTGCCGTGGCTTGTTGTTTCTCCATGGCCTTATCGGCAGGATACTTCTTGGTAATCTCATCGATTTGCGGTTTCAGTACCCTCATTTTGGCCATCGAGTAGAACGACTTCTTGGTGAGAGGGTAAAGTGCAATTTTGATTAACAGGGTAAGAATCAGAATTATGATACCGTAGTTTGAGATAAAGCGGTTCAGAAAGTTGAAGGTGGTAAGGATAATATAGCGGTTAATAAACCGACTCATCGTTCCACCCAGCTCAACCAGACGGCCGAGCTCCATATTGTATTTGTTGAGAAGGTTAAACTGATTGGGGCCGAAATAGAACGACAGGGGATAGCTTTGTATCTTGCTGCGGGAATCGTAGTCGAGCGTAGCAAGTGCGGAGTACTGTTTCAGATATTTTGGATCGGCAGTCAGTTTTCTGGAGGAGATATCGGCTGCCGAAAAGGCATTGTGGTTAATCAGTACCGATGAGAAAAACTGTTGTTTAAAGGCAATCCACTGCAGCCGGTTTTTGATGTTTTCGCGCTCTTCGTCTTTGGTGGCCGAGAACTCTTCTACATCGTCCTGGCTGTAGCGGTAGAGGATGGCGGAGTGGGAATTTTCGCTGTCGGATCCCTTCTCCTGGCCGGGAATGAATGCCGACCAGTCGAGTTCTATGCTGGTGGTATTCCCTGCAATAATACGCTCCATATTTACAAAGCGCACATCGAAGCCAACCATGTAGTCGTCGGCTTTAAGGGTATAGAGATATTCAATATAACTCTCTTCGCCGGCATAGAGGCGAAGGGCGTATGAGGCCGAGTCGGCGGTTACTGTGAGCTGATCAGATTCGCCTACAGGCTTGAAATAGAGATCGTTGGTAGAGATGGTTTTGTTGCCTGCAAAGAATTGAAAACCCATACGGGTGGAGTCTCCGTCGAACAGTACGAGGGGTGATCCGTTGTATCTGGTATAGTTTTGCAGTTGAACCGAAAAGGGCCTTCCACCCCGGGTAGAGATGCGGAGGGTAAGGAGGTTGTTCCGAAGGGTAATAAAGCGTTGCTCGCCCTCGGCAGCAGCGGCAAAGGATCCGAACTCTCCCAGCAGACGCTCCTGACGCAGAGAGTCGGGTAAGGCTAAGATCTCGTCCTGTTCTGTAAGAGAGGCTTCGGGAAGGGATGGCCTGGCCGCCTGAGCCGACTGTGTTTTGACCAGAGCAATAGAGTCTTGGGTGCGTTGCATTTGGAGTCGCTGCTCCTCCGACGGACGCATGAAAATGCTGTATCCTACAAGAATGACAAAGATGAGTGCAAGTCCAACAATCGAATTTTTATCCATGAAATAGTATGATGTTACTAATGATGCGTTAGTTAGGTAAAACCGCTTTCACAAAAGCCACAAACAAGGGGTGTGGGGTGAGAACGGTACTGCTGTATTCGGGGTGAAACTGTACACCGACAAACCACTTCAAAGCGGGAATCTCTACGATCTCTACCAAGTCGCTCACCGGGTTGACACCGGTTGCAATCATGCCCGATGCTTCGAAAATGGAAAGATAATCATTATTGAATTCATATCGGTGACGATGGCGTTCTGAAACTTTGGTGCTGCCGTAAGCCTGAGCAGCTCTTGATCCCTCTTTCAGTATGCAGGGATAGGAGCCCAGACGCATAGTACCCCCTTTGTTGGTGGTTCTCTTCTGGTCTTCCATCAGGTCGATAACCGGATGGCTGGTTTTTTTCATTTCGGAGCTGTTTGCCTGGGCAAAACCTAAAACGTTGCGGGCAAATTCGATGACGGCCATCTGCATTCCCAGACAGATGCCCAGAAATGGGACATTGTGTTGGCGCGCGTATTGAACGGCCGCAATTTTTCCTTCGGTACCCCTGATGCCGAAGCCGGGGGCAACCAGTATGCCGTTAAACGCGCCCAGTTTTTGGCCGACATTCTCCGGCGTAAGAGATTCGGAGTGTATGGTGACGAGTTTTACCTTGCACTCATTGTGAACGCCCGCATGACTCAACGCTTCTACTATCGATTTGTAGGCATCGGGGAGTTCTACATATTTGCCCACCAATGCAATCGAAACCTCCTTTTTGGGGTGATGGTATTTTTCCAGAAAGGCTTTCCAGGCACTCAGTTCCGGTTCGCCCGACCACTTAAGGCGGAGGGTCTTCATCACGGCAATGTCGAGTTTTTCGGCCAACAGGTTAATGGGCACTTCGTATATGGAACGGGCGTCGAGCGATTGCACCACATTCTCGGCTTTAACATTACAGAAGAGTGCCACTTTTGCACGCAGATCCCGACTCAGGTCGTGTTCGGTTCGAAGCACCAGCACATCGGGTTGAACCCCATTCTCCAACAGCGTTTTTACAGAATGTTGGGTAGGCTTGGTTTTTAATTCGCCCGAAGCTGCCAGAAAAGGAACCAGTGTAAGGTGAATTACCACCGAGTTGCCCGGCCCCAGCTGGTAGCGAAGCTGCCGAACGGCCTCAATATAGGGAAGCGATTCAATATCGCCTACGGTTCCTCCTATCTCTGTTATCACAACGTCGAAACGGTTCTGCTTGCCAAGGAGCTGAATGCGTCGTTTAATTTCGTCGGTGATGTGGGGGATAATCTGTACGGTCTTGCCTAAGTAGTCGCCCTTGCGTTCTTTGTTGATTACCTCCTGATAGATCTTCCCGGTAGTCACACTGTTGGCGTGGGTGGTGGGTATTCCGGTAAAGCGCTCATAATGGCCCAGATCGAGGTCGGTTTCGGCACCATCGTTGGTAACAAAACACTCCCCGTGTTCGTAGGGATTGAGGGTGCCCGGATCGATATTCAGGTAGGGATCGAGCTTTTGGATGGTTACTTTAAATCCTCTTGCCTGCAGGAGCATGGCCAGAGAGGAGGCAACAATTCCCTTGCCCAGTGAGGAGGCCACACCTCCGGTAACGAAAATATACTTAGTGGCTGGCATAAGCATTCTGAATTAAAAAAGTTGACTTCCCTGCGGAAGTCAACAATTTTGGATACGTTGTGGCGGGTTATTCGTCCACCTGGTCGATAAGACGAATCTTCTCTTCGGTTGTGGTAATCTCCTCTCGTGTTCGCTCAATCCGTTTCCGGACCTCGGCAATCATAGATTCAGCATTTTTCGATTTCGAAAAGAATCCGATGTTGTTTTCGAGCACGATAATTTCGCTTTCGAGCTGTTTGATGCGCGAGAAGAGTTTCTCCCGCTCCATACGCAGTTTTCGGTCGCCTTTCGGGCTCCCCGATACCTGATCCAACTTGTTTTTGTAATGTTTCAGGTTTTTGCGGGTATCATCCAACTGCAGTGCATCGAATTTTTTACTGATCACTTCGCGATACCGTTTTTGAACCTCCTCCTTGTGCTTGATGGGTACAAATCCGATTTTGCTCCAGCGACGTTGAAAATCTTTCAGCCTGGTGAAGTTCTCTTCGGCCGAATCGGTAGGTTCGAAAGCATCAATCTCGGCAATCAGTTGGTTCTTCAGGGCGAGATTGTTGCCATACTCGTTATCGACAGAGCTAAAGTGGGTTGATTTCCTCTCGAAGAAGTAGTCGCAGGCCGACCTGAAGCGTTTCCAAATGGCATCGCTCTGTTTACGGGGAACCGGACCTACCTCTTTCCATCTCTTCTGCAGCTCGATCAAATCTTCGGTGGTCTCTTTCCATTTAGTGCTCTCTTTCAGCGCTTCGGCCTGATTGCAGAGATCCTCCTTAATTTGCAGGTTATTGGATTGTTCTTCGCGCGACTGGGAAAAATGGTCTCGTTTTCTGAGGAAAAACTGATCGCAGATATTGCGAAAACGGGTGTATATTTTGGTATTCTCTTTTTTGGGTGCAAACCCGATGGTCTTCCAGATTTTCTGAATTTCGATCATCTCGAGCGAACCCTTGTCCCAGTCGGATGCTGAGTCGAGTTTTCGGGTAGCAATCTCTTCGGCTCTTTCGCAGAGGGCAACTTTCTGTTCGAGATTTTTCCGCTGTTCCTCTTTTTGATTTTCGAAATATTCCTGGTGCTTTTTGTTCAGTTTGGCAGTCACATCTTTGAACCGTTCCCAGATTTCGTTCTTCATTTCGGGGATAACCGGTCCGATCTCGCGCCAGGCTTCGTGCAGCTTCTGCAACGATTTAAAGGCTTTGATAACCGATGGTTCCATCAGAAGTTCTTCTGCTTTTTCGCAGAGCAACATCTTTTGTTCCAGGTTCTTTTTCAGATCGAGGTCGCGAAGTTCCTTGTTAATCTTGATATAGTTGTAGAAGATCTCTACATGATGGTGATACGTCTCCCACAGATCTTTTAGCTGAGCCTGCGGAACAGGACCGATAGAGCGCCACTTGGTCTGCAGCTCGCGGAAAGCCTGAAAAGTTTCGTTGGCAAATTCGCTCGATGCGGTTAAGAGTTTCAGCTCTTCTATGATCTGATGTTTGCCGATAAGATTTTTCTCTTTATCGGCCTCCAGTTTTTCGGCCAGTTCGCTCCTTTGATGACGATATTTTTTCAGCAACTCTTTCAGCAAACTCTCATCGCTGTCTTCGACGGGTTGAAATGCTTCGGGATCGCCTCCATCATCAAGAAACTGCTTATGCAATTTTTCGATATCGGCCTTATGCTTTTTGTAAAAGCAGATTTTAATGGCATCTACATCGCGACGGATTTTTTCCGGGGGATTCACCTCAATCAGGTTCGACAGCACCTTAATCAGATCAGACTTGCTTAAAGTGGAGTAGTCGAACGACGGTTCGGGGGTGTTCTCCTGCGCTTCGTCCGACGAAAGCGTGTCAGCATCGTCCGAGTGCACACGATCTTCGCTTGTGCCCTCATCGCCGGTGCTGTCGGCTTCGTCCGAAGTCCGGTAGTTAATGATGGCATCGATGGTATCAGATTCGGTCTCTTCCGGTTCTGAGATTAGAGGGGCGGCAGGATTGGCAGCGTCGGAGATGGGAGGTGTCCCTGTCCCGATAGTGCTGTCTTGTTCATTAAGAACGGATTCCCTGGGGTCTTGACTATCCATGACTGTCAGTATTATGACGGTTTCAAACGACGAAGGTACGCATTTAGTGCAGAATGGTCAAATTTCGTAAAAAATTCTTTCTCTTTATCTTGCTTGTATACCCGATCGGTTTCGTTATTTTTGTTCTCTTGAGAAATCAGTAGCATGCGAAGCGGAGATACAAATAGTCCGGATTTTCTTCAGAATACCCTCGATTCTTGCGGTACAGAGTCTGATCGGTTCCTGATTCTGCATAACGATGAGATTCACTCTTTCGATTATGTGGTGGAGGCGTTAGTGGAGGTATGCTCTCACAACCCCGAACAGGCCGAACAGTGTGCCTATATTGCTCATCTTAAGGGGCGTTGCGATGTTAGAAAAGGCAGCTCCGCTTATCTTCACACCCTCTTTAAGGCCCTTTCCGAAAAAGGTTTGACCGTTACTTTAGAATAGTCTGCTATGAGTGTTTTTATTGTTGTGTTGCTGATTGTGGTGGGAATTTGTCTGGTTCTGCTGGAGATTCTTGTCCTTCCCGGCTTTATTGTAGGCGTGGCCGGTGCTGCCATGATGGTGGCCGGGGTAGGAGGGACCTACCTCTATTATGGATTTATGTGGGGAAATATTGCGTTGCTGATTACAGTGGCGGGCAGTCTGGTTGCGGTCTATTTTGCGCTTAATTCCAAAACCTGGCGGAAGCTGTCGCTGCAAACCGAGATTGATGGCCGCGTGAATAATCCCGATGTGAGCCTGGTGAAGCCCGGCGACAGGGGTGTTACCGTAACTCGTCTGGCTCCCATGGGGCGGGTTAGGATTGATACACTTGAGCTGGAGGCCAAGTCGGAGGAGAGCCTGATAGATGCCGGTGTGCCCGTAGAGGTGGTTTCGGTAGGGGTGAGCAATGTTGTGGTACAGCGTCTTAACGGAGCCTGATTACAGATAGATAAGGGAATATAAATCAACTAAATTGTTAGATAATGGAAACGGAAAATTTCACGCTTTATGGCCTCTTTGCAGCGATGGTACTTTTTTTACTTTGGCTGCTGTTCTATCTGATTCCCTTGAATTTGTGGTTTCAGTGTATCCTCAACAATGTAAAAATATCGCTGCTTCAACTGATGTTTATGCGTTGGCGCCGGGTTCCCCCCTCTGTAATTGTCAATGCATTGATTAACGGTAAGAAGGCCGGACTCGATCTGAGTGCCGATCAACTCGAGGCGCACTACCTGGCCGGAGGTAGGGTGCAGAGAGTGGTAAATTCGTTGATTTCGGCCGATAAGGCCAATATTCCGCTCGATTTTAAATCGGCCACGGCCATCGATCTGGCCGGTCGCGATGTGTTCGAAGCGGTGCAGATGTCGGTAAATCCCAAGGTGATCAATACCCCGCCTGTGGCCGCTGTTGCCAAAGACGGTATTCAGCTCATTGCCAAGGCCAGGGTTACGGTTCGTGCCAATATCAAACAGTTAGTGGGCGGCGCCGGCGAGGAGACCATTCTGGCTCGCGTTGGCGAGGGTATTGTATCTTCTATCGGTTCGGCCGCATCGCATAAATTAGTTCTGGAGAACCCCGACTCTATCTCGAAAGTGGTGTTGTCGAAGGGGCTTGATTCGGGTACCGCTTTCGAGATTCTTTCGATCGATATTGCCGATATTGATTTGGGTAAGAATATCGGTGCCATTCTGCAGATGGATCAGGCCAATGCCGATAAGAATATTGCCCAGGCAAGGGCAGAAGAGCGGCGTGCCATGGCTGTGGCATCCGAGCAGGAGATGAAGGCTAAGGCACAAGAGGCGAGGGCTAAAGTAATAGAGGCCGAAGCACAGGTTCCTCTGGCAATGGCCGAAGCTTTCCGAAGCGGAAATTTGGGTATTATG
>JBFWIG010000070.1:0-10008 GCA_050256115.1 Bacteroidales bacterium
CCTGCACTCGAGAGCCACACAGGCCTCTTCAGCAAGCAGTTTAATCGTCTCAGCCTGGATCTGGGTTCGGTGGCCGATACCGATACCACAGAGACCACGCAGCGAATTGTCAATTTCCAGACCAATCAGGATCCCGCCATGGTGGCTCTGCTCTTCCAGTTTGGCCGCTATCTGCTTATCAGTTCGTCGCAGCCTGGCGGGCAACCTGCCAATCTGCAGGGTATCTGGGCCAATTCGCTGGTTCCCTCATGGGATAGTAAATATACCATCAACATTAATACGGAGATGAATTACTGGCCGGCCGAGAATACCAATCTCTCCGAAACGCACCAACCGCTCTTTCAGATGATACGCGAGCTGAGTAAAAGCGGTCAGGCCACTGCCAAAAATATGTATGGTGCCGAAGGGTGGGTTGCCCATCACAATACCGATATCTGGCGGGTTACCAGCCCCATCGATTTTGCTGCAGCGGGTATGTGGCCCTCCGGGGGTGCCTGGTTATGCCAGCATGTGTGGGAACACTATCTCTTTACGGGCGATAAGGCTTTTCTGGCCGATCTCTATCCTGTTCTGAAAGGGGCTGCCGATTTTTTCCTTACCTCGCTGGTTCAACATCCGCAGAAGGGATGGATGGTAGTTTCTCCCTCACTCTCGCCCGAAAACGGACCCGTTACGGCCGGTTGTACCATGGATAATCAATTGGTATTCGATATTTTAACCCGTACTGCCCGTGCCAGCGAAATTCTCGGGCTTGATGCTGCTTACCGTGCCCGTCTGTTGGAGATGGTGGCCAAATTGCCCCCCATGCAGATTGGCAAACATGCACAGCTGCAGGAGTGGCTCGACGATATTGACGATCCCAAGAATGAGCATCGCCACGTTTCGCACCTCTATGGTCTATATCCCGGCAACCAGATTTCGCCTTACCTGAATCCCGAACTTTTTGAGGCGGCAAAGCAGTCGTTGATCTATAGAGGCGATATGGCTACCGGTTGGTCTATTGGCTGGAAGGTGAATCTCTGGGCTCGTCTGCTCGATGGAAACCACGCTTATACGATTGTAAATAATATGCTTACGCTGGCCGGAGGCCGCGCTAACAGAGGACGTACCTACCCCAACCTCTTTACGGCTCACCCTCCCTTCCAGATTGACGGCAATTTCGGGCTCACCGCCGGTGTGGCCGAGATGCTGTTGCAGAGTCACGATGAGGCACTTCACCTGTTGCCGGCCATTCCCGATCTCTGGAGCAAGGGACGCGTAAAAGGCCTTGTGGCCCGTGGTGGTTTTGAGGTGGATATGGAGTGGGATAATGGTCAGATTTTGCACGCCGCTATCACCTCCCGATTGGGCGGGCAGTTACGCATCCGCTCTTATGTGCCTCTCAAAGGCGACGGCTTGCGAGAAGCCAGCGGCGAAAACAAGAATCCTCTCTTCGTCAAGCCGGCTATCAAGACGCCTTTGGTGAGTAGTGCTATCCAGGTAAAATACCCCAAACTCTATAAGGTGTATGAATACGACATCGATACCGAGGCAGGAAAAAGTTATCGTTTTGGGCGACTGTAAGATTTTGAAAGTATGGAATACAGAGAGATAGGAAATACCGGCATGAAGGTGTCGGCCCTGAGTTTTGGTGCCTCTTCGCTGGGAGGGGTGTTTCATGCACTGCAGGAGTCGTCGGGCATAGAAACCGTCTATGCCGCGATAGAAAGCGGGATTAATTTTATAGATGTATCGCCCTATTATGGCCATTTAAAGGCCGAAATCGTATTGGGAAAGGCCTTGAAGGGCCTGCGGCGGGAGAGTTATTACCTCTCTACCAAAGTGGGACGGTACGGAAAAGATGGCGTTAATTACTGGGACTATTCGGCTAATCGGGCCCGTGAGAGTGTGTTTGAGAGCATGGAGCGATTGAACGTCGATTATCTCGACCTGATCAATGTGCACGATATTGAATTTGCCGACCTGGAGCAGATTTGCAACGAAACGTTGCCTGCTTTGGTCGAACTGCGCGAAAAGGGAGTGGTAAAGCATGTGGGTATTACCAACCTGAACCTGCGCCATTTTCGCTATGTGATAGACCATATGCCTGCCGGAACCGTGGAGAGTATCCTCTCTTTTTGTCACTATACGCTTAACGATGATGCGTTGATTGATTATCTCGACTATTTTGCTGCAAAAGGGGTAGGGGTAATTAATGCTTCGCCCTATTCGATGGGTCTCTTAACGGAGCGGGGCGCTCCGGCCTGGCATCCCGCACCCGAACCCCTTAAAAGGTTGGCAAAGAAGGCACTCGATTTCTGCAAGGAGAGAGCCATTTCGCTCGAAGAGTTGGCAGTGGCCTTTTCGGTACATAATCCGCAGATTGCCACCACGCTTTTCAGCACCACCAATAAAGAGAATCTCTTACGTACCATTCGGTATGCCGAGGCGTCGTATCAGCCCGAGCTGGTGGCGCAGGTTCAGGCCCTCTTTGCCCCCGGCTTCCGAGATACTTGGGTTAATAGTTAAGTTGTTGTTATGAAGACAGTTCAGATAGTTCAACCCGGTTCTGTGCGGGTTGTAGATACACCGAAACCCGAATTGAAACCCGGCCATGTACTCCTGAAAGTGGGTTATGTGGGGTTCTGCGGTTCGGACCTCAATACCTTCCGGGGGTTGAATCCTCTGGTTAAACTTCCTGTGGTACCGGGTCATGAGATAGGTGCAGTCATCGATGCGGTTGCGCCCGATGTACCCGCGTATTTGCAACCCGGGATGGCTGCAACCCTGAATCCTTACACCAGTTGCGGCACTTGTCCCGCCTGTCGGAACAGTAGACCCAATGCGTGTGAGTTTAACCAGACGTTAGGTGTACAGCGCGATGGATCGATGTCGGAATATATATTGGCCCCTTATGCAAAGGTGATTGCCGACGAAGCGATATCGGTTTGCGATTTTGCTCTGGTGGAACCGATGAGCGTGGGATTCCATGCGGTGAGTCGTGCCGCCGTTACCGACATCGATACGGTGATGGTGATTGGCTGTGGAATGATTGGCCTGGGTGCGGTAATCCGTGCTGCCCTCCGGGGTGCCAAAGTCATTGCCGTTGATGTGGATAACCAGAAGTTGCAGTTGGCCGAAACGTTGGGTGCCACCTTTACCATTAACTCCCTGCAAGAGGATCTCCACAGCCGTTTGCAGGCGATAACATCGCAGCGGGGTGCCGATGTGGTGATTGAGGCGGTGGGCCATCCGCGCACCTATCAGGATGCGATTGCCGAGGTGGCCTTCACCGGACGAGTGGTCTTTATTGGTTATGCCAAAGAAAAAGTGCCCTTCGAGACCCCTCTTTTTGTGAAGAAGGAGCTCGATATTTTAGGATCGCGCAACGCCCTCCCTTCCGATTTTATGGCGGTAATGGCGTATCTGAAGCGGGGCGTTTGTCCGATAGAGAAGTTGATTACCGCGGTTTATGCGCCCGAGTCGGCGCAGGAGGCGCTCGAGAAGTGGGCTGCTGCTCCGGGTGAGGTGTTCAGAATTCTTATTCGCTTTTAAGATGTTTTACCCCATTATCGATGCACATGCGCATCTCTGGCTGCGTCAGGACGCCGAGGTGGATGGGAAGGCTATCAAAACGCTCGAAAACGGGAAATCGCTCTTTATGGGCGAGGTGCGTCAGATGCTTCCTCCCTTTATGATTGATGGCCGCAATACGGCCGAGATGTTTCTTGCAAACATGGATTATGCCCGGGTTTCGGCAGCCGTAATCACGCAGGAGTATATCGACGGGTTGCAGAACGATTACCTTTGGGAGGTAGCGCAAAAGTATGGTCGACGGTTTTTCTGCTGTGGTATGGTCGATGCCCGGCAACCGGGCTATTTGGCTCATGCGCAAACTTTGATAGATCAGGGGTTTCGGGCCCTGAAGATTCCGGCCCAGCGCCTCATCACCGATCAAGGGCGGACCAGACTTACCTGCAATGAGATGATGCAGCTGTTCGGACTGATGGAGGCCCGGCACATTATATTGTCGATCGATCTGGCCGACGGGGCCGAACAGGTTCCCGAGATGGAGGAGGTGATTGCAGCGTTTCCACAGTTAAAAGTGGCCATTGGCCATTTTGGTATGGTAACTCGTGATGGGTGGGAAGAGCAGATTAAGCTGGCCCGCCATCCCAACGTGATGATTGAGTCGGGCGGGATTACCTGGCTGTTTCATCAGGAGTTTTATCCCTTTACCGGTGCGGTAAGCGCTATCCGGCAGGCGGCCGACTGGGTGGGTATCGAGAAGCTTATGTGGGGTTCCGATTACCCCCGAACCATTGTGGCTATCACCTATAAGATGTCGTACGACTTTCTGGAGCGCTCCTCTTTGCTCACCGAGCAAGAGAAGGCGCTCTTTCTGGGAGAGAATGCCGCAAGGTTTTACGGCTTTTCGGATCTGCAAGAGCTGCCCTATCTGAAAAACATGTCGGAATAGTCGCGGATTCGCGGGCTCTGCCCGGATTTACCCTTTTATTCTCTTCGCCGGTACTCCATCGGGGTGGTATGGGTATATCGCATAAAGAGCCGGTTAAAATAAGATACATTTTCGAAGGCCAATTGATAGGCGATATCTTTCACTGAAAGATTTGTGGTAAGGAGCAACAGTTGCGCCCGCTCCATCTTTTTTCGCTGGATGTAGAGGGTTGGCGTAATACCCATTTCCTGCCTGAATAGCCTGATAAAGTGATCTTTAGAAAGAAAGCACAAGGATGCCAGATCGTGAATGGATACCGCCTTTTGGGTGTTTTTCTGGATGTAACGCAACGCTTCTTGTATCCGGTTATCGGTAGTCTGGTACTTGTGGGCGGCAGCCGAAAAGAAACGCGACAGCAGTTGCAGTAAGATTCCTTTACTCTCCATGATGGCATGCCACGGGCTGCGCGTGTGCTGCGAGATGTTGTTCATAAGGGTATTGGAGTTGTCGTAGGCCGATGGATCGTACTCACGCAACTCTCGGCCGGGATTAATCCGGATAAGCTGCTCAACCAATAGTTTGTGAAACGGGGTGGCCCCTACCGCAACGGGCAGGGTATACTCCTCCAGAATCCGCTGTTTTGAGAGGGGATTTTCGTAAATGTGGATATAGTGCAACGAAAAATAGTTGTCGCACTCATAGCTATGTGGCGTAAAGGGCGGTATCAAATAGAGATGACCGGGAGTCAACTCCTGCATTTGGTTCTCCATATGCAGCTTCGCAGATCCTTCGTTAACCAGAAAGATACGGGCAAAGGGGCTGTTTACATTCTGGTAATTCCAGTCGGCCCGATGCACGGCAAAACCAATATTGAGTAATATCAGGTCAGGAACATCTGTCTCCCGGGTCATGGTTGCAGATGATTCTCCCTTATTTGGCAACCTGTACACACAACATTCGGGTCTGGTCGCGAATCAGCAACTTTCCATCGGCCAGCGCAATGGGAGCCCAGTTCTGAACGGCTCCACTACTGCCCCCTTCGGGAGCTTTCAATACTTCGGCCGATGCCAGTGACTTAAATCCGGCAGGATCGGGCTCAACCAGATAGAGCGTGCGGGTACCGTCGGTAGCCAAAAGCAGGCCGTCGGCCAGCACCATACTTCCTTTGTTAAAATCGGGAGCCCGTTTGGTTTTCCATAACACCTCTCCATTCATATTCATACATGCCAGACCGTCGCGGCGGCTGTTGGTGCCGTATTGCGCGTAAAAGTGCCCATTGAACAAAATCGGCGATTTGGTCTGGTCGCCAAACTCCTCGGTCGAGAACAACTCTTTGGTTCCATAGGTTCCATCGCTCTTCTTTTCTACCTGAATCATGGTGGCTCCCAGTTCGTACCCGCCGGTAACCAGGATTTTGTTGTTGCCGGCGTCTACCACACTCGGTACGGGGATACTGCAGCTCCAGTTGGCATATTCCCACACAACCTTTCCGGTAGTGGGGTCAATACCCACCACTTTTCCCTTTACACCGTCGCGTCCCGAGGCAGTAACCATCACTACGTGATCTTTGCCGTCGATTTTAACCAGCGCAGGGCTTACATAACCCACCAATCCCAACGATTCGGTTTTCCATTTCAGATCGCCGCTCTTTTTGTCGTAGGCAACCACGCCGGCTTGCGGAGCCTGCGATGCCAAAATGAGCAGATCGCCGTAAAAGAGGGGGCATTGCGAAATGGCCCAGGTAGGGATTTTCTCGCCGCCGAAATCTTTCCAGACATTTTTGTTCCAAACGGGTTTGTGGGTATTGATATCTATACAGTAGAGATCGCCATAGGGGCCGCAGGAATAAACCAATTTGTCATCGACAATAGGTACACTGCGCGAACCGGGAAACGAGACCGATCCGGGCGCATCGTAGGCAAATTTCCAGAGCTCTTTTCCATCGGCCAGATTAATGCAGCGCAGGATATCGCCCACCTCGTCGTTGCGATCGAGAAGAAATACCTTTCCGCCTTTAACCACAGGCCCGCCGTAGCCAATTCCCGTATTTACGCTCCAGAGCACCTTGGGTCCCTCTGCAGGCCAGCTGCGGAGAATATTCTTCTGCGGTGAGATACTATTGCGGTCGGGTCCCATAAATTGGGGCCAATCTTGGGCGAAGGCGCTGGAGAGAGAGGCAAAAAGCAGCAGAGCAAAGACGATTGCAGAGGATTTTTTCATAAAGGGTGTTGGTTAGGGTTTAGAAACGGGGGGTATTTGCGGTAACTCTAATTAGCGTAAAAATAGGCTATTTCCGCCACAACTCAAGGCCTTTGGCCATTTTTCCCATCTTTTTGGCTACCGCGAAGAGGTAAGCAAATCTGCCACAAATTCTGCGATGGCTTTACTCCCCCCGGCCGAGATTAGCCCTGCCGTGTCGGCAGGGGTATGGTATTGGGGGTGCGTGCCGGTGGTTAAGGCCAGTGCCGGAATTCCCTTTTGCGAAAAGGGGAGGTAGTCGGAGCGTCCGTGCTGACGGGCATTGAGTACCACGTTGATGTCGGGGTGCAGATTTTGGAGGCTTTCCATCCGGTTACGCAGGTATTCGGGTACTTTCAAAAGGGTAATATGGAGGGTATGCGCCGAATCCATTCGTCCTACCATGTCGAGATTAATCATATACTGAATACTTTCGGCGGGAATAGGCAGGTTATCAACAAGATGGTAAGAGCCTTTAAGCCCCGACTCCTCGGCACCGAAGGCAACAAAGAGCAGCGACCGGGCCGGTTTTGGGTTCGATGCGGCAATTTTTTGGGCTATCTCCAGGAGAACGGCCACCCCGGAGGCGTTGTCGTCGGCTCCGTCGTAGGTAACGGTGCTATCGGCTGTTGCGGTGAGAAAGGTGCGCGTTCCCAGATGGTCGTAATGGGCACCAATCACAATGTATTTGTCGTTTTGCAGGGAGTCGGAACCCACAATACCGGCCATCACATTTTCTGAGTGCAACGACTCTTCGCCGGTGCGGAGTTCGCAGGTAATCTCAACCGGAATAGGGAGAATCACCTTTTCGTGCGCGGTATAAACCCTCTCTATAACCTCTTTGAGGCGGGTGCCCGCTCTTTGCAGCAGAAGATTGGCCATCTTGCCCGAAATGCGGAAACCGGGAGCATTCGCTTTGGGATACATTATGGTTTGGCCGGGTGCCGGCAAGAAATCACGGGCCACACTGTCGGGGATCACTGTCAGAAGGCCTGTAGCTCCGCCGGCAATCGCACTCTGGTAATGCTGAAACGGGTAGCGCTCCTCGAATACCATCACCAGCCGATCGCGAATCTCTATGCCTTCAAAGGGATTTTTGGGG
The DNA here is from genome assembly GCA_050256115.1 of Bacteroidales bacterium. GTDB lineage: Bacteria > Bacteroidota > Bacteroidia > Bacteroidales > UBA4181 > JAQVSH01. The sequence continues at coordinate 7,779 of JBFWIG010000070.1, forward strand.
CTCTTTTTCGGGTCGAACCCCACAAACAGGACGGGCGAAGTTATCGGTGAGGCGTTATTCAGCACAAAGGGATAGTAGTCTCTTCGTTCAATACCGGTAACCCCGTCGAAGCGACAGGTAGAGTGGGTTGAGGCAATCCGTCCTTTAAAGGTGAAGGGTTGCAATCCACTATCGCCATACAGCTTCAGGCTCATGTTGGCAAATTGATCTCTGATATATCGTGCAGCTTTGACTTCGCCGCGTTTTCCGGCCCGCCGGCCTTCGAGCGAGTCGGCAGTCAGTACCTCTATATGCTGCATAATGTCGGCAGAGGTGATTTCATCGGAGAGGAGATAAGACGGCTGCGCGACAGGTGGCTTCGGCTGTGAATCGCGTTTTTGCAGGAAGAAGAACAGAAGAATGGCTCCGCCCAAAAGCGTAAGGAGTAATCCTCCCCGGAAAATACTTTTCTGTACCGACATGATTGTAATTTGAGCTGTAAAAGGCTCGAAAATTAGGCTATTTCCGTCACAAATCAAGGCGGATAGCCAATTTGGCCCGTGACTACAGTGGAGTGGTTATCAGATCGGCAATAAAGTCGGCAATGGCTGCCGTTCCTTTGGTTGATATAAGCCCGGCGGTATCGGCCGCGGTGTGATATTGGGGGTGGTAACCAGTGGAAAATGCCACTGCAGGAATTCCCATTTCAGAAAAGGTCTTATAGTCGGAACCCATTACCAGCGAATCGATAACCAGCCGGATATCCGGATATCGGGGTTGCATTAATTCCAGCCGTTCGCGCAAGGTCTTCGGTGCATTATACAGATTCACATACAGGGTGCGCAATGAGTCCATGCGTCCCACCATATCGAGGTTTACCATATAGGCAATCTGTTCGCGAGGAATGGGCAGGTTCTTTAACAAATATTGAGACCCCTCAGACCCAGTTATCGGCTCTTCTGCGCCAAAAGCCACAAACAGCAGAGAGTGCGCAGGTTTTTTGTCGGATGCAGCAAGTTCCGATGCCATTTCAAGTAATGCAGCTACCCCGGACGCATTATCGTCGGCTCCGGAGAAAATAGCTGTGCTGTCGTGTGTTGCAGTCGCAAAAGTCCGCATTCCCACATGATCGTAATGCGCCCCTACCACAATATATTGCTTCTTGTTCTTGCGAAGGAAACCTGCCCCATTGAGCAGAGCCATCACGTTGGCAGAGTGTACAGAATCCTCACCACTATAGCGGAGTTCGCAGGTAACCTCAACAGGAAGCGAAAGCGTAACCCGTTCGTCTTTGTCTATTACACGGGTACGGAGCGCTTCGAATGTGGTTCCGGCCTGGTTCAGAAGAAGATTGGCCATTTTGTGCGTAATTCGGAATCCGGGTGTATTCCATGGGGGCTGCGCGTAGTAGTCTTGGTATATTGAGAGCACTTCGCGGGCAGAACTGTCGAGCGGTATGTGGAGGATTCCGGCAGCGCCTCCGTCTATCGCATCCTTGAAGTGTTGAGATAAGATATGGTATTCGCTTTCGAATATGACTACCATTTTGTCGCGAATATCGAGATCACGAAAAGGGTTGGAATTAGCGTTTTTCGGATTAAACCTAAACCCCACAAAAAGTGCGGGCGCTTTCGTCTCAGGGGTGTTGGATAAGAGGTAGGGATGGTAATCGCGTTGCTCGATTCCTGTAACGGAGCCAAACCGCAATGCCGAATAGGTGATTCCAAAATACTTTTTATAGGAGAAGGATTGTATTCCGTTGTCGGCCGGCATTTTCAAACCCGTTGCAGCAAAAACGCTCTGGATATAGCGGGCGGCTTTATGTTCGCCCGCTTGTCCCGATGCACGGCCTTCGAGCGAATCGGAAGCCAGAACTGCAATATGGCGGCCGATATCGCCCGGGGTAATGGCATCGGAAAACGCATAGGAAGCATTGGGCTCCGACCGGTCGTTTTGTGGGTCGGGCAGAATTTTCGGCCAGAACAAATATCCAATCGTGCCCAATACGGCCAGAATAGCTGCTGCAGAGATGAGATGTCGTCTCATAATTTGTGTTTTTTCGGAATGCTAACAAAAGTCATAATAAATAGCGATCGAACAAAATATAATTGCCTGTTATTTACTCCGAAATCGTATATTTGTGACTCATCCTAACGCTTATGCTCATGTGTCGTACCTTTTTTTTGCTCGCATCGTTTTTTTGTTGTCTGCAACTCCAGGCGCTCGAACTCTATGAGATCGGAAGAGCACA
>JBFWIG010000071.1:0-10001 GCA_050256115.1 Bacteroidales bacterium
ATAAGGTTAATCTTTAGAACCTTAGATACAAACGGCATGCTTCGCGAAGCCCTCAGGTTACATTCAATGACCTTGATCTCGTTATCGCGGGCCAGGAACTGAATATTGAACGGACCCGAGATCTGGAGACCTTTGGCAATCTGGCGGGCAATCCGTTTCACCCGCCGAATGGTTTCGAAATAGAGTTTTTGAGGAGGGAACACAATGGTGGCATCGCCGCTGTGTACGCCTGCAAACTCCACATGTTCTGAAATGGCGTAAGCCAGAACCTCGCCCTGCGAAGCTACCCCGTCGAACTCAATCTCTTTGGCATTGGTGAGGAACTCTGTAACCACTACAGGATGTTGTTTAGAGACCTGTACGGCCAGTTCCAGATAATCTTTCAGCTCTTCCTGGTTAGATACCACGTTCATGGCAGCTCCCGACAATACATAAGAGGGGCGGATCAAGAGGGGGAAGCCCACTTCGTCGGAGAACTTATAAATCTCCGTCATGGTGGTGAGCTCTTTCCAGCGCGGCTGATCAATGCCCAGACGGTCGCACATCATAGAGAACTTATGACGATCTTCGGCCTCATCGATCGAGAGGGGAGAGGTACCCAAAATGGGGATCTGTTGTTTGAAGAGGCGCATGGAGAGGTTATTGGGAATTTGGCCTCCCATCGATACAATTACCCCCATAGGTTGCTCCAGATCGCAGATATCCATCACCCTTTCGAGCGAAAGTTCCTCGAAGTAGAGCTTGTCGCACGAGTCGTAGTCGGTGCTGACGGTTTCGGGGTTGTAGTTAATCATGATGGAGCGATAGTTCTCCTTCCTGATGGCATTGATGGCATTAACGCTACACCAGTCGAACTCTACCGAACTGCCAATCCGATATGCACCCGAACCCAACACAATCACCGAACGGTTGTCGCGTTCAAAGGGAATGTCGTGTTCGGTACCGTGATAGGTCATGTAGAGGTAGTTGGTTTGGGCCGGGTACTCGGCTGCCAGTGTGTCGATCTGTTTTACGGAGGGCAGAATCGAGAACTGTTTCCGGAAGGCGCGCACCTTTAGCAGATCGCGTTCCATGTCGGCTACCGAAGGCTTCAGCACAATTCTGGCCACCTGGAAGTCGGAAAATCCGGCACGCTTAGCATGGCTCAGCAGAGCCAGGGGGAGCGTTTCGAGGGTTCTGTATTTGTCGAGCTCCTGTTGAATGGCGTGGATGTTCTGTAACTTGTAGAGGAACCATTTGTCGATTTTGGTCAGTTCGTAGACATCATCAACGCTCATGCCCTCTTCGAAGGCCTTGGCAATGACAAAAATACGCATGTCGGTAGGCTCCGAAAGCTCTTTGCGGATATTTTCTACCTTGATTTCGTGGTTGCCTACAAATCCGTGCATTCCCTGGCCAATCATCCGGAGCCCCTTCTGGATTGTCTCCTCGAACGAACGGCCAATGGCCATTACCTCGCCCACGCTCTTCATCGATGAACCGATCAGGCGGGAGACCCCATGGAATTTGTTCATATCCCAACGGGGAATCTTACAGACGATATAGTCGATGGCCGGCTCGAAAAAGGCCGAGGTTACCTTGGTAATGGAGTTGCGCAGTTCGTAGAGACCGTACCCCAGCCCCAATTTGGCTGCGATAAAGGCCAGCGGGTAGCCGGTGGCTTTTGAAGCAAGCGCACTGGAGCGCGACAGACGGGCATTCACCTCGATAACCCGGTAATCTTCCGAGAAGGGGTCGAGCGCAAACTGTACATTACACTCGCCCACGATACCTACGTGGCGTACAATGGCTATGGCAATACTGCGCAGTTTTTGTACCTCGCTGTTGGTGAGCGTTTGGGTGGGTGCCACTACAATGCTTTCGCCGGTATGGATACCCAACGGGTCAAAGTTCTCCATACTACAGACCGTGATACAGTTGTCGTAGCGGTCGCGAACCACCTCGTATTCAATCTCTTTCCATCCTTTCAGCGACTCTTCCACAAGTACCTGGCTGGAGTAGGTAAATGATTTGCTCACCAGCGATTCGAGCTCCTCTTCGTTGGTGCAGAATCCGCTGCCCAGACCGCCCAGCGCATAGGCTGCACGCACAATGATGGGGAAACCCAAATCTTTGGCTGCCTTTTTGGCATCGGCCAGATTCTCTACGGCAAAGCTGCGGGGTGTTTTAACCGAAATTTCGTTCAGTTTGCCCACAAAAAGTTCGCGGTCTTCGGTGTCCATGATAGCCTGAACCGGTGTTCCCAGAACCTGTACGTTGTACTTGCTGAGTACGCCACTTTTGAAAAGCGCAATCCCGCAGTTGAGTGCGGTTTGCCCTCCGAAAGCGAGAAGGATCCCTTCCGGCTTCTCTTTGGCTATCACTTTTTCAACAAAAAAGGGCGTTACCGGAAGAAAATAGATCTTGTCGGCAATGCCCTCGGAAGTTTGGACGGTTGCGATGTTGGGGTTAATGAGTACCGTCTCTATTCCCTCTTCTCGAAGCGCCTTTAGCGCTTGCGACCCGGAATAGTCGAACTCACCTGCTTCTCCAATTTTCAGCGCGCCCGATCCGAGCACGATCACTTTTTTCATGTTGTGTTCCATTCGGCTGAGGATGTGTTTATGCGTATTTTTTCAACCTGCAAAATTAGATAATTTCGAAGTGGCTTTTGTGCTGTGAGGAAATTATTTTAGCACTAAGGGCAATATTGCTCCGTTTGTCGTTATTTTGCACTGTGGTGACACTTTGAATGGTTGATGCAGATAAATAGCTCCATGAGGATATCGGCTACCCTCTTATTTCTCCTTTTTGCGATGATGGCTGCACCTGCTCAGGTGCCGCAATCAAAGCCCGGTCAGATGGTTGCCTATCGCCTTATGCCCAACGGCGACACGCTCTATATCACTACGATTCCGCAAGTTACCATTCTGGCTCCACCGCAGTTCCGAAACCGGGCACAAGCCCGCCGATATACCCGCTTGGAATACAATGTAAGGAAGGTATATCCTTATGTTGTGATTATCAGGCAACAGTTTAAGATTCTCAACCAACACTACCTCTCGCTCAAAACCGATAAGGAGCGCAAAGCCTATGCCCGAAAGGTAGAAGAGGATATCAGAAATCAGTTTGAGGGCGAGCTCAAACGGCTCACCATTACCCAGGGGCGTATCCTGATAAAACTGATAGACCGTGAAACCGGTATCACTTCGTTTGCTTTGCTGCAGGAGTTTCGCGGAAAACTAACGGCCTTCTTCTGGCAAACCTTAGCTCGCCTTTTTGGGATCAATCTGAAAGATGCCTATGATGGTACCGGCGAAGATCAGGTTATAGAGGAGATTATACTTCGGATTGAATCCGGGCATTAACCGGCAGCCAGGGTGTGGCCTTTTTTAGAAGGGCGTGGGCCAGAAAAAAGAGCAAAATATCGCGATCAATTAATTCGCTTTCGTGGTGGGCTATGTCGGCGGCAAAGGCCTCCAGCTGTTGCCGGGCGCAGCATGTTTCGTCGGTTTCGGGTGTTTCTGTGGTCTCACCGCAGGTAACCGTCCCGGCCCGGAAATCGGCCACAACGGTTTCGCCCGGCTGTTGCAGGGTTACGGTTCTTTTGGGGGTGGGGCTGCAGAAAGCGTAGAGCATACGGATCTCTGCCCCGTTGTCTATGGCAAGCCGACACTCCAGTACGCCTCCTCCGGTAGCGCCTCCGGCAACGGAAGTCTCTGCTTTACAGATCATTCCTCCGGTAAGTGATAACAGAAGAGAGAGGTCGGCCGTGAGGAGGTTAATCAGGGCTCCCTTTGCAGCACTCGCCGGTGTCTCGGGCAAGGCATGGTGCATCTCCACAAAAAAGGGATTTGTTATCCGGCGTACCATAGCCTCTGTAACCGGATGCTGCACAATACTGCCCCCAAATCGCACCAGTACTTGCGACTCTTCCGAAATCTTTAATAAGTGGCTCATCTCCTCCTCTGTAAGGGCGGAGGGGTTGCAGATAAAGAGATGCTGAAAGTGGGTAAGTGCCTCTTTGGCAAAAGAGAAGCAATTTTCGGACGAATCGTCCAGAATCACCGCCTCCGAGAAACGAAACAGCGCGGCCGGATCTTTGAAGGCTATGGTTCTACAGGATTTGGCTGCAGCCCGGCTTTTGTGAGAATCGGTGTCGAACAGTCCCGCCAGATCGTACGAACGATGCTGCGCGAAGAGCTCCGGGAGGAGGGTTGATAAACTGTGCAAACCGACAATTCCGAATGCAACCATGCAGTGTTTGGTATTGGAACGATCCAAAAATAGGCAGAAAGCGCCTATTCTCTGCACGTTTGGCTTACTATTTATCAACTGTTGGCTGTTTAAAACAGTTGTTAGAACTGTTTGCTATCTTTGCAGACCGAAGAATCTATAATGGACGACCCGATTTTATTTCAGGGACAGCGAAAACGCCTCATTGGCGACTTGCGGCAGAAGGGCATATCCGACGAACGGGTACTTTCGGCAATGGAGAAGGTTCCCCGCCACTATTTTATGGATAAAGGGCTGATACATTTGGCCTATCGCGATAAACCCTTTCCCATAGGAGAGGGACAAACCATTTCGCAGCCCTATACTGTTGCCATGCAGACACTTCTGCTCGATCTACAGCCCCGGCAGAGAGTGTTGGAGATAGGTACCGGGTCGGGCTATCAGGCTGCTATTCTGGCCGAACTGGGGGCCATTGTATTTTCGGTAGAACGCCACTATCCCCTCTTTCGCGAGGCGCGCAGGCGACTCTCAGGATTGGATTTTGCGCTGAATCTTTTTCATGGCGATGGTTTTGCAGGCTTACCTTCGTATGCCCCCTTTGATCGGATTTTGGTTACTTGTGGTGTGGAGAGTGTGCCCGCTGCACTGGCCGCCCAATTGGCTTGTGGCGGGAAGATGGTGATACCGTTGGGGCCATCCGACTATCAAGTGATGACGCTTCTTACGAAAATTGCCGATGGCAGTTTTGTGCAATCGGAGCATGGTTTATACTCTTTTGTTCCTATGCTGGAGGGGCGGATTTTGCCCCGCAGGCCCGGGACATCAATCCACGGAACCGTATGATTACACTGAAACAGTTCTCTTTCAGCCCCTTCGAGGAGGCTACCTTTGTGCTGTCTGACCAAACCGGCGAGTGCATTATTGTCGATGCCGGCTGCTATACCCGCGAGGAGCGCGAAGCATTGAAACACTATATTGCCGGGGCGCAGCTGAAACCCACGCTGCTCCTCAATACGCACGGGCATGTAGACCATCTGTTGGGTAGTCGATTTGTGACCGATACCTGGAATGTGCCTTTTGCTATGCACAAAGCCGACAGCTACCTGCTCGACAATGCAGTTACGCAGGGGCAGATGTTCGGACTCAGAACCGAAGCACCTCCCGCAGTGGATCGCTGGGTGGAGGAGGGCGAAGAGATCCTTTTCGGGAACAGTGGGTTGTCGGTGCTCCACGTGCCGGGCCATTCGCCCGGAAGCCTGCTCTTTTACTGCAGCGAGCAAGCTTTTCTGATTGCCGGCGATGTCTTGTTTGCCGGGAGTATTGGTCGAACTGACCTCTATGGCGGTAATTATGATACGCTTATCGACGGTATCTATGCCAAAGTGTTGGTTCTGCCTCCCGAAACCACCGTATATCCCGGCCACGGGCCCAAGACCACCATAGAACGCGAACTGGTCGGAAACCCCTTTTTACTGCGACTCGGACGGGTGTAGCTCCTGAGGCGCTCTCTCTGAATGTTATGTAACATATCTTTTCTCCTCTTCCCTATTGCTGATAGTTGTATTTTCGCACCCTCTATTCAGATCAATTTTTATCTCTATGGCCTCAGCACAATTTGCTTCGCGTCACATCGGCCCCAACGGTTCCGATCTTGCCCACATGCTTAACACTATCGGTGTAGGATCTATCAATGAATTGATAGACATGGCTCTGCCATCATCAATCCGATTGCCGAATCCTCCTGCCGTGGGTGAGGCTATGAGTGAGTACGCCTGCCTGCAATGGCTGCGCCAACTTTCCGAAAAGAACCGCATCTTTCGCACCTATATTGGGATGGGCTACTACAATACCATTACCCCTTCGGTGATTGTGCGTAATATCCTGGAGAACCCCTCCTGGTACACCTCCTATACCCCCTATCAGGCCGAGGTGTCGCAGGGCAGGTTAGAGGCGCTCCTCAATTTCCAGACCATGGTGAGCGATCTTACCGGTCTGGAGGTGGCCAACGCCTCGCTGCTCGATGAGGCGCAGGCGGCTGCCGAGGCCATGCTGATGATGTTTCATGCCCGTTCGCGTCCATTGGTAAAGCGTGGTGCTAACGTGCTCTTTGTCGATGAGCATCTCTTCCCCCAAACCCTCGACGTCTTAATGACGCGTGCCACGCCCGCAGGTATTGAGATCAGAATGGGCGATTACGCCGGTTTCGAACCCGAGAACGATATCTTTGGTGCCATCGTGCAGTTTCCCAACGCCGAAGGAGCCCTCTCCGACTATCGCGATTTTGCCCGTAAACTTCACGAGAATGACCAACTGTTGGCAGTGGGTACCGATTTGTTGCCCCTGACCCTTCTTTCGCCTCCGGGTGAGTGGGGAGCCGATATTGCCTTTGGTAGCTGCCAGCGTTTTGGCCTTCCCATGGCCTACGGCGGTCCGCATGCGGCCTTCTTTGCCTGTCGCGAAGCCTTTAAGCGCGATATGCCCGGCCGAATCATCGGTATTTCCGTTGATGCCCGTGGCCAAAAGGCCCTTCGTATGGCGTTACAGACCCGCGAACAGCACATTAAACGCGAAAAAGCCACTTCAAATATTTGCACCTCGCAGGCACTGCTCGCCATCATGGCCGGCATGTATGCGGTATATCACGGAGCCGAGGGGCTCACTGCCATTGCCCGTACGCTGCACAACCACACCTGCACACTGGCCTCCGCCCTTAGGCGTCTGGGGTGTTCGGTAGGCCCGGATGCCTTCTTCGATACCCTCAAGATAGCCCTGCCTGCCTCTGTTTCTCCGGAAACGCTTCGTAATGAGGCGCTGGCCCGGGGCATCAACTTCCGCTATTTTGTATCGGGTCACATAGGGATCAGCCTCGACGAAACCGTGGGTGAGGCCGAACTGGCCGCAATCATTGCCCTTTTCGAAGCGGTTCCGGGAATAAGTGTTGCCTCTGAAACGTCAGACTCGCCGGCCGAATGGCCGGGCGACCGTGTACGCACCTCCCCTTTTCTTACTCACCGGGTGTTTAGCGAAAACCGATCGGAGACGGTGATGATGCGTTATATCAAAAAGCTGGAGCGGAAAGATATTTCGCTTACCCACTCCATGATTCCGCTCGGTTCGTGCACCATGAAGCTGAACGCTGCCTCGGAGATGCTCCCCATCACCTGGCCCGGCTTCGCGGCGCTTCATCCGTTTGTACCTTCCGAACAGGCCGAGGGATACCGGCAGTTAATTGCCGAGTTGGAAAAGAGCCTGGCGCGCCTTACCGGTTTCGATGCCGTTTCGCTGCAGCCCAACTCGGGTGCCGCCGGCGAATATGCCGGCCTGCTGGTAATCCGCGAATACCTTGAGCGGAGAGGGGAGGGGGCAAGAAACATTGCACTGATTCCCTCTTCGGCCCACGGAACCAATCCGGCCAGTGCCGTGATGGCCGGTATGAAAACCGTTACCGTTCCCTGCACGGAGCGGGGCGATATCGATGTGGAGGCACTGAAGTCGCTTGCCGAACAGTATGCCCCGCAACTTGCTGTTTTTATGATTACCTACCCCTCGACCCATGGTGTATTCGAAGAACGGATCCGGGAGATGATCTCGATTGTTCACCAAAACGGCGGGTTGGTCTATATGGACGGAGCCAATATGAATGCCCAGACCGGGTTAACCAGTCCGGGCTTTCTGGGAGCCGATGTCTGTCATCTTAATTTGCATAAGACCTTTGCCAGCCCCCATGGCGGCGGCGGACCGGGCGTAGGCCCCATCTGCGTTACCTCCCGGCTGGCTCCCTACCTGCCCACCCACTGTGAGGTGGCTACCGGGGGCAGCGAGGGTATCACCGCCGTTTCGGCAGCTCCTTACGGAAGCGCAGGGATTCTCTCTATTGCCCTGGCCTACATTAAAATGATGGGCGAAGAGGGGCTTGCCGAGGCCACCCGTTATGCCATTCTGAACGCCAACTATCTGGCTGCACGCCTTAAGGATAAATACAACCTGCTCTATACCAATACAGAAGGTTTTGTGGCCCATGAGATGATTCTCGATTGCCGTCCCTTAAAGAGCAGTTCGGGCATAACCGAAGGCGACATTGCCAAACGCCTTATGGATTATGGCTTTCATGCGCCCACGCTCTCGTTTCCGGTACACGGTACCCTGATGGTTGAACCCACCGAGAGCGAATCGCTTGCCGAACTCGATCGCTTTGCCGAGGCGCTGCTTTCGATCCATGCCGAGATAGATGAGGTGGCCGGTGGAGCCCAGCCTGTCGATGACAATGTACTCAAGAATGCCCCCCATTGTGAGGCCGAAGTGGTTTCCGACAACTGGAGCCACCCCTACGGTCGCGAAAGAGCAGCCTATCCGCTGGCCTGGATTCGCGAAAACAAATTCTGGCCGGGATCGGCCCGGGTCGATGATGCCTCCGGCGACAGAAACCTGATCTGCACCTGCAAGTAAACCACGGGCTTTTCTACTTTTTATTGAGTCTTCCCTTAAACCGGCTGGTTCCATCCATAAAAACTTCGAGCACAATCCGGCCTAAAGGCAGATTCGATAAATTGTAGCTGTATGTCCCATTTTTACTATTCGGGTATTCGTGCTTTTCCCATATCTTTCCGTCGACGGTGATCTGCACTAGCATGTTACCTCTTTTATTGCCTACCATACTCAATTCGGCGCTTTCTGTTACCAGCCGCGGATAGAGCGAAAAGGCATATTTTGCCTGCGTAGTGTCGGCTACAAAAGCTTCAGAGGCCCTGAACGCAAGTTTCTCTCCGTTCCCGCAATCACTTTCGAATGCGTGAATCAGGTTTCCCTTCAAATCAAATAGCCTCAAATAACCATCTCCGTTTTGTGGTTCGGCCCAAAATTCAAGGCCATCGCCGGCAGTGTCGGTCAGACACAGTTCGTACATCCCCTCTTTTAGTGTAAGGGTATCGGTAAACAGATGAGCGGTTTCCAATGCTTTCGGGTTAATCCTGAATAGTGTGTCGGTTTTTTCGCCAACCAATGTCACGAGGTTATCTGTAGGCCGCATATTGGTGAGAAACTGCAGAACCATCTGAGTGGGTAACACTTCGGGGGAGAAAAAGTCCGTGGTCAGTTCATTGTCACCTATCCAGGCATCCGCTTTCCCATTTGGATCAGACAGCGTAACGGTGAATCTGTTTCTCCCTTCCTTCATCTCTATTTTGCCGGGAATAATGATTTCGGCCGTCTGATTAAATTTCAGGTCGCCTTTCCAGTGGTACACCTGCTTTTCAAAGCCATCGGTTCCGTATGTAATTGTTACTTTTTTCAGGTTTTCCGAACCCAGGTTCCGAATGGAAAACCGGGGGTTAAAACCGGCCGGATTTAGCCTGGAGAAACGCTGTTCACTATTGGGGACTACTATTTTTTCGACCGCCACATCTGTCTTTTTCAAGGGCTGGGAATAGTGAAAGAGATAGGCCGATATATTTTCCACCGCCTGAATGTTTCCTGTTGCGGTATAGGGTTCCATGTCGAGGCTCATCCGGTGTTGGCCCGGTTTTACAAACAGATCAATCACATCGGGCTCCTGCAAATCGCCCGGACACCAGTAGGCACGATCGTAAACCCAGGTGCCTCCCTGCGGATAGAGAGGATTGTCGCCGCAATCTTTCCACATGTTCCGGTGATCGACCAGTTGGTTATCGAGTTTCAGGTCGCGCCAGCGGGCGCAAAATTCGCTGCACCCCCGCGGCCGGTCCATGCCGTGTCCGGTATGTTGAATGCGTACTCGGTTGATGGCTGTCCCCTCTTTCGACTGATAATCA
>JBFWIG010000072.1:0-9976 GCA_050256115.1 Bacteroidales bacterium
AATGCCAGAACCTTTCCCGCCATCAGCAAACTCGACCCTGCAAGAATCAATCCCTGCACCCGCTGCTTAATCAACCCCTCATCACTCATAACTACACATAATTATTGTGCTCTGGTGCTCTGGTGCTCAAGTGCTCAAGTGCTCAAGAGCTCTGGTGCTCTGGTGCTCAAGAGCTCTGGTGCTCAAGTGCTCTGGTGCTTCGAAGCGCATGCGCGCTTCGAGTGCTGCGCTTCGCGCAAAAAAAATATAAACGCGCAAGCGCGGAAGCCCCTTTTTTATTCGCGCGAAGCGCAGCACTTGAGCACTTGAAGCGCGCCAGCGCTTCGAAGCACCAGAGCACCTGCGCGCAGCGCATTCACCATTCACCATTTGCGCGCAGCGCATTGTTTTCTGCGACAACAAAACCCTGTCGGATGCGTTTGCGGATAATATCCGAATACAAACCGACAGGGTTAGATTAGTTGGCCGACGATGATTGAAACCACGCCGGCCCAACAGGATCGTCTATTTTACATAAGGAGCGGCGTTCAGGAAATCGTAGCTCACCTTTACACTTTCCAATGGGGGCAGATCGTATCTTTCAACCTCAACGTACCAGTCTTTCATGCCTTGTGCATAGGCAGCGTCGAAAATGGGAGCAAAGTCAATTTCGCCGCTCTTGCCAATCTCTTTCTCATCTTTAATGTGCAGCACAGGGAAGCGACCGGCATAGTTCTTCAGGTAGTCAACCGGATTGTAGCCGCCTTTGGTTACCCAATAGACATCCATTTCGAAGAAGACATGATCTTTGCTGGTGTTCTTGAGCATGAAATCGTAGATGATCTCCTCGCCAATTTTCTTGAACTCGAAGTTGTGGTTGTGGTAACCAAACTTCATGTTGGCACCTGCGGCATTCAGACCAATGGTGTAGAAGTAATCGCAGTACATCTTGATGTCGTCGAGGGTGGTCTGGTCGTTAACCGGCATAAAGGGCTGAACCATATATTTGCATCCGGCTTCGGCATGTGCATCGATGGCTTTGCTCCACCAATCCATGATTTCGCCCTCTTTCTCTTTGTTATAAGCCTGTCCCAGATGGGCACTGGTAAACTTCATGCCCAAATCTTCACAGGCCTTTTTGAAATCGGCGGGAGCCATACCATAGATTTTCCCGTTTCCGTAAGCGGCAGATTCAAGATTGGTGTATCCCATTTTCGAGACCGCCTCCAGTACCGGGAGAATCCCCTTGTCGTTGATGTCGTCGCGAAGCGAATAGAGTTGAAGCCCAATCGGCTTTTTAGCGGGCGTTGCACAAGAGGAGAGCAGGTTGCTTCCCAGAATGCCTCCGGCAAGAAGCATAGTAGATGATTTCAGAAAGTCGCGTCTGTTTGCCATATCGGTTAGTATTACGGTTTTTGTGAATGATACACTGAATTTTATCGAATAGAACAAATCTAAGGGTTTTTTTAAAAAGGTATCACATAATGGGGCTACTTTTTCGTCAGATCAAGATTCTTTCCCCTTTTATCGGGCAGAGAGGCGGTTTATGTACATTTGCAGGTATAAATAATGTGGGGTATGAGCAAACGAAATATCTATACACTGGGTGAGACGGTCTACGACCTGATTTTCGAAAACGGGAAGGTTACTTCATCAGTGCCCGGGGGAGCTACTTTGAATAGTTCGGTATCGTTAGGCCGATTGCATCAGCCGGTCTTTTTTGTGGGTGAATTCGGTTGCGATTTGTTGGGTAACGAGGTAGATCGCTTTCTGCAACAGAATGGTGTCGATACCCGATATGTGTATCGGTATTCGGAGGGAGCTACTTCGATTGCCATTGCTTTTCTGGATGAAAAACGAAATGCTTCGTATAACTTTTATAAACAGCCCCCCTCGCTGCGTATGCAGGGCGAACCTCCTCCTTTTTCGGCCGGCGATGTGACACTTTTTGGCTCTTTTTTTTCGATTTCGCCCCAACTGCGCTCTTATGTAGTTCCGTTTGTTCAATCGGCCCGTAATGCCGGCGCTTTGGTGGTTTACGATCCCAATTTCCGGATGGCTCATAAGGGGGAGCTGGAGACCATCCGACCCTTACTGTTGGAGAACTTTTCGATGGCCCATCTGGTAAGAGGCTCGGACGAAGATTTCTTTCATATTTTTGGTGCTCGTAATGCCGATGAAGCCGCAGCTGCTCTGGCTCCCTACTGCAATTGTTTGGTCTATACGGCCAGCTCTAAAGGAATTGAAGTCCGTACCCCTGCCTTCTCGGGCAGTTTCTCGGCACGCGCTATTGCACCCGTAAGTACAGTGGGCGCCGGCGACACCTTTAATGCCGGTATAATATGGGCGCTTTTGGCGTTAGGGGTCTATCGCGATTCACTGGGCACTCTGAATGAAAATCATTGGGCTCAGATTGTGGCGGCTGCTACTGAAATGGCTTCGGCGGTTTGTATGAGCTATGAGAATTATGTTCCGGAGGGGTTCCAACTCTCTCTTAACCAATAGCCGGCATCGGGACCGGTTTGAAAGAGCAGATCCAAAATGGAGAGGTTCTCCAGAAACCCCCATCTCTCTTCGAAATTTTGTGGATATACCGGAGTCCGGAATAGGGGGTCGGCTATAGCTTTGGTTGGGAGTATGGCATGACGGAAGTCGAGCATATCGTTGTTGCCGGCCTCGTATGTTGTGGTAAGTTGCGGTTTTGCATGCAGCTTTAGAAGCTCATTAAGGGTAGATGATAATGCCAGGTTGAGATCGAAAAGATAAGTCGGTTTTTGTTCGAAACAGGGGAGGAGATCGTCGATATAATAGTTATAAAAGGGCGATTTCCGATAGGCCGACTCAAGAGCCCGGAGGTGATTTTTTTGCCACATCTCGCTGTAGTCAATCCGCACTTCCCGAATGGGCACTTTAACCCGTGTCTCTCTTACCACAGGAACGGTCAGGTTCAGGCGGCCATTGGCCGAAGCAATTACACAGCGGTTGCGGAAGGTTTGTTTGGAGTAGTTTTCGTGTGCCTCCAGAAGAAGCGGGTATCCGGAGGCCCATTTCGAATAGTACTGAATGGGCCCGAAATAGGTGATCGATAAGAGAATGTGTTTTGGCATTGCGTAAATATCGGCAGGTGATCTGCAAAAATAGAGAGGAAATCGGTAGGTAGAAGGGTGCGATGCATTATATTCGTAGAATAATTATGATATTCTGTTATGGTTAACCCGGAGATGCTTCCCCCTTTCAGCGAATCGGTTTCGGGCCGCCCCGCCTCCCGGTTATTCCGTATAGGCCAAAGAGTTGTGGAGGTTCGGTTTCCCGCTGTAATGGGTATTTTGAATGTAACCCCCGACTCTTTTTACGTTAGCAGCAGGGCCTTTAACGAAGATGCCATTATTCGGCGTTGCGCACAGATCTTGGAGGAAGGTGCTTCGTGGATCGATGTGGGTGGCTTCTCTTCTCGTCCGGGTTCTGAACTCCCTGCAGTGAACGAGGAGCTTTCGCGCCTCTGTATGGCCATGGATCTGATTAGGTTGCGATATCCGGATGCTTTTATATCTGTTGATACGGCGCGTGGGGAGGTGGCTTCGCGTATGGTTCATGATTATGGCGTGGGTATGATTAACGATATCTCCGGCGGAGCCCTCGATGAATCCCTCTTTTCCGTTCTCCCATCACTGCATGTTCCGTATGTGCTGTCGCATATCCGCGGAACTCCGCTTACCATGCAACAGGAACCCCGATACGACGATTTGATGCGTGAGATCTCCCTCTATTTTGCTGAGAAGATTGCTCATCTCCATCATCTGGGCGTTAGTGATGTGATTATTGATCCCGGTTTTGGCTTTGGAAAAAACAGGGATCACAATTTTACCTTGATGCGTCAGCTCTCCTCCTTACGGCAACACGGGCTTCCCGTGATGGTAGGTGTATCTCGTAAGTCTATGATATATAACACACTTGGAGTTTCGCCCGAAGAGGCATTAAACGGTACCACCGTAGCCCATGTTTTTGCGCTGTTGCGGGGCGCCGATTTCTTGCGGGTTCACGATGTGAAAGCGGCGATGGAGTGTGTTACCCTCACGGAAGCTTTTCGCTGACAGGTTTCAGGAGTACTCCCCGGTTTGTTTTTCCGTTAATCAGCACCGACATGGGCGCGTTAAATCGAATGTGACTCACATGCGCATCTTGGTAGAGCACAGGAGCCTCCTTTAGGTATTCCAGATCGATAAACGCCTCGCGAGTGGTTTGATTGATGGTAAAATAACCCACTTTAAAACTGTTCAGGTGCTGGAAAAAGTGTGAG
The DNA here is from genome assembly GCA_050256115.1 of Bacteroidales bacterium. Classification (GTDB taxonomy): domain Bacteria; phylum Bacteroidota; class Bacteroidia; order Bacteroidales; family UBA4181; genus JAQVSH01. The sequence goes on from JBFWIG010000072.1 coordinate 4,277, forward strand.
CCCTGGCTGGGATCCATATGATATCCCGGAAAGCCGGTTTCAATGACCAGACGGGCTTCCGAAATTTGTACCCATTTTACAGGGATGCCCATGGAGAAGTCGGAGGTGCCCCATCTGCCGGGTCCGATTAATACATAGTTGCGTTTCTCTTTTACCATACGGGCATTTAACATGGCAATAGTCTCTACAATCTTGCTTACAGAAACCGATCTCAGATCTTTGTCTCTAACCCATATGCAATCGAATAGCGTGTCGATTCGCCCATTCCCGGACGATGCGGTTGAGGAGGCTATAATCCGGCTGGCAGGTATTTGATGAAAGGCAACAGTAATGGCTTGCTCTTCCTGAGGAATGGGTCGGATCTGCAAAAGATGGAAGATTCGGGGTGCACCCTGGTTCACGTTAAGCTGAACTGCAAATTCAATCTCTACATCGCTTCCCATCTCCCGTTTACCCATAGCGAGCAACTCCCTGAGAATTTCGGGAAGTGGAAAGGTGCCGTGGAGCAGCATGTTATTGAAAGTAATAATCCGTTTTCCCGGGAAGAGGACCCCGTCGGTTAGTGTTTGTGTTTCGAAGTTGTAGGTAGAGGCCACCCATCTCAGACTGCCGTCGTGTTCGGCATCGGAGATGGCCAGTCTGGTCAGGTTCTGATCTTCGCACACCGAAGGTTCGAAGGGCTTGGTTTGGTCGAGCGCGTAAAAATATTTTTGTGTTTCGCGTAACGCTGTCTGTGGGTTGGAGAGTTGTAACAGATGTTTCGGATAGCGGGGCGAGAAGCGCAGACCAGTACCTCCCTCCACAATATACTTGCCCAGTCCGAATCCGATAAAGGCTACCCCTTCGTCGGGTTTCTCTTTGCCTACAGGGTAGTGGTTAGTAGATCGTGCCACGCCTGAGCAGGCCGGATAGAATCGGCTGCCATAGAAACTGCCACATACCTGTTGCAGAATAATGGCCATCTTCTCCTCTTCGGGCGAATTCGACGACGCTTTCATGTAGGCTTTGCTGCCTGAAAAGTAGACGGAAGCGTAGATTCCCTTAATGGCCTGAGCTATATCTTGGGTAAAATGTTCGGCATTGGCCGAACAGGGCACCATATAGGTGTCGTAAATTCCGGCAAAAGGCTGAAAGTGAGAGTCTTCTAGTAAGCTTGAAGAGCGAACTGCCACCGGAACCCGCACACCTTCCATCAGTACTCTGAGATCTTTCAACAGCGAATCGGGAAGAGAGGCCTGTAAAAAACGCGCCAATATCTCTTCGTCGGTAAGATTACCATAGAGAACCGTCTCTAAAAGGTGGTTCTCCGCTATAAACCGATCGAAGAAGTCGGTGCTGATCACCACTGTATCGGGAATTTGTACACGAACACCCTGCCAACGCTCTTCCATTTGGTGCTGTTTAAGCATGGTGTCGGCAAAGGCCAGCCCTCTCGCTTTTCCGCCGATAGAGCCATCGCCAATCCGGGAAAACCGGAGGTACCGGTTAAAACGCTCGCGCTGAAATTGCGCTACAATTCCTCTCCCTTTTTGCAATCGGTATTGCGAAATACCTTGTATCAAAAACTGACGAATCTGTTGAGCCGAATCGAAATCGGTAGCCGATTTCTGCCCGAATAGCCTGCCAAGTGGGAATATTCCTCTGGCATTCAGCCATTTAGAAATATCATTTCGTGTTACATGGTAAAGTAGCACATGGTCGGGGATGGCTCGAAGTACCTTCTGCATGGCATCGAGATCGTCGGCTCTTGCAATTGTGCGAAAGGTTTCAGGGTCTTTAAATTGAAAGGGTCCGAAGGCAAAGTTTTGTAGCACAAAATGGCCAATCTCCTGTTGAATACCCGGCGAATATTTATAGGCGAAGCCGGCATTCAGCGCCAATGCTGCCTCTTCGTATTTTCGCTCGGACGATTGTAGCAGAATCGGCATATCGGGATAGGCTTCTCTGATGATACGGCAGAGTGCCAATCCCGATTCGCCTTTTGATGGGCTTAACAGGTGGTCTTTGAATCGGACATCCGATATAACCCCCAGCAGATTCTTCTTATATTTTTGGTAAAGCGAGAGTGCATTTTGCAAGTGATTGGCCAGAATTACTTTGGGTCGGCCTCTCATGCGCATCACCTTTTGGTGTGCATTGAGTCCCTCTTTAAATAGCTCGCCGGTTTGGGTAAAGATGATTTTATAAAGGAGGGGAAGGTATGCCGAAGCATAACGAACCGAATCTTCGGCAAGAAGTATGGCCTGAACACCATGGGCACTATCGCTTTCGATATTCAGACGATCTTCCATCAGTTTAATGATAGCCAGCAATAGATCGGCATTCCCCATCCATGAGAAAACATAGTCGATGGCAGAAAGATCTTCATTTTGCAGACGAAGCGACACCTCTCGCGAAAAATGGGTAAGTACCACAATGGGAATTACGGGAAACTCTCTCTTTATGGTTTGTGCCAGTTCGAAAGAGTTCGAGTCGCGGATACTCAACATCTCTATTATCAAGTCGATGGGTTCGCTCCGCAAGATTCTGAGCGCATCTCCGGCTGTATCGGCATGGGTAAATTCCGGGATTACGCGCAGGTTGAGAGATACATACTCATTGAAGATCTGCTCTTCGATACGCCCGTCCTCCTCCAGCATAAAGGCATCGTAGTTGCTGCAAACCAGTAACACCTTTCTGATGCGACGAGGCATAAGTTGCTCGAATATCGCATCTTCCGAAAGTGATTCCGGTAGTGACGGTGCGGAAACCTCCGGTTTCATAACGCCTTGATTTCGGCAATGGTGGCGATAGGATCGGGCGAACGGAAGATATAACTGCCCACTACAAAGACATTAACGCCGGCGTCGCGTAAGCGGGGAATGTTGGTTGCATTAATCCCTCCATCTACCTCAATATAGAGAGTGGGATTAAGGCGAGAGGCCATCTGTTTGAGCCTGGCTGCTTTTTCTACAACCTGTTCGATGAAAGGCTGTCCTCCAAAGCCGGGGTTTACCGACATTAAAAGTACCAGATCCAGATTGGGCAGAATCTCCTCCAGCGAACTCACCGGAGTAGCAGGGTTGAGGCATACGCCGGCTTTGGCACCTGATTCACGAATTTGTTGGATGGTACGGTGCAGATGGCGGCAGGCCTCCTGATGTACCGTAATCAGATCGGCACCTGCGCTGCGAAACGCCTCAATATAGCGTTCGGGCTCCACCATCATTAAGTGGACATCAAAAGGTTTGTTGCTCTCTTTTCGCATAGCACGTAACACCGGCAACCCAAAAGAGAGGTTGGGAACAAACGAGCCATCCATGATATCACAGTGAATCCAGTCGGCCTGAGAACGATGAAGCATCCGGATTGCATTTCCCAAATGCGAGAAATCGGCATCGAGCACCGATACGGCAAGCAACGGTTTGGCCATGGCAGATGATTTTCTGCGAAGGTAGTGATAAACTTTAAAAAAACGGTTTGCAATCTCCTCTTCGGGAGAGCTCTGCTATCAGAGATAACTCCTCAGCTTGATTACGCTTCGGGTACTCCTGAGCCGTTTAATGGCTTTATCTTTTACCTGTCGGACTCTCTCTTGTGTCAGGCCAAAGGCATCGCCAATCTCAATCAGGGTTTTAGCCTCTTCTCCACCCAGGCCGTAATACATCCTGATAATGGCCGCTTCGCGCGGACTGAGCGATGCCAGTGAAGATTCGATATCTTTTTTCAGCGATTCGCTGATGAGAATGCGATCGGGGAAAGGATTGTCGTTATTCGAAATAACATCGTACAGTGTTCCTCCGTCGTCTTGCTGACCCAGAGGGGCATCGAGCGATATGTGGCGTCCGGTTCCACGATCGAGTTTCTCTACATCGCGGGTTTCGAGTTGCAGCTCTTCGGCAATCTCCGAGTCGGTGGGTTCTCTTTCGAACGCCTGCTCCAATCGTGCCGCTGCACGGTTGATTTTGTTGATAGAACCTATCTTGTTCATGGGAATCCTCACCAAACGAGCCTGTTCGGAAATGGCTTGAAGTATGGATTGGCGAATCCACCAAACGGCATAAGAGATAAATTTAAACCCTTTAGTTTCGTCGAATCGCATAGCCGCCTTCATCAGGCCCATGTTTCCTTCATTAATCAGATCGGCCAGGCCGATACCCTGATTCTGGTACTGTTTGGCAACGGAAACAACAAAACGAAGATTAGCGTTCACCAGCTTTTCCAGTGCTTCCTGATCGCCTCCCCGAATCCTGCGCGATAATTCAACCTCCTCGTCGGGCGTAACCATCGAGATACGGCTTATATCGTGAAGATACTTATCGAGCGATGAATCGCTCCGGTTGGTAACCTGTTTTGTTATTTTGATTTGTCTCATGATAATCGTTGGCTTCTAAACTTCAATTTCTTAGGCCGGGAAATGTTGCGTGCAAATAATATACCATAAATAGGGTTTAATTGTTCATTCGGGAGTGTAATTAGCAGATGTTTTTTTTAAAAACGATGGATTTATTCCGAAAATAGTGTAACATTGCGAAAAATTTGCAAGGATTCCGGATTCCCCGGGTTGCTTGCCCTCCCTCCCTCCCTTCTCATTTTTCATGGTTCTATTTTTTATTCGACGCGGATTTCCCGTATCTCTTTCCCCCTTCCTTATATGCATGACATTCATGATCTGAATCAAAAGTTATTGCCCGAATTGAGACTTATTGCAAAGTCGCTCAATATTAAAAGGGTAGAATCTTTAAAAAAACAAGAGCTCATTTACCGTATTCTCGACCAACAGGCTGTCGTGGAGTCATCTCGTCAGGCCGGAAAGGGTGTTCCGGCATCGCGCGAAAAATCTTCGATTGGAAGTGTTTCCGAAGCTGCTGCCAGTATGGTAAAACGACTCTTTGTAAAACCATCTGCCCCCACGGCAGGTGCAACTGCCCCGACAATACCCGCTGCAGCATCGGAGTTGGAGGCACAGAACAGACCCGTCGCACCACGGAGTGTTGCACCTGCGACCACTGCAGGCGAGCCTGCTGCAAAAAATGTTGCAGGTTCGTCCGATGTGAAAACGAGGCAGGGTACGGGCAAGAAGAGTAATAAACGCAGTAAACCGTCGCCAAAAAATGATGGCAAAAGGGTGCCGGCCGAACCGAATCGATCGGCGACAGCGGCTCCTGCCAAAGCCCCTGCTCCTGGTAAAGCCCCTGCTCCTGGTAAAGCCTCTGCTCCTGCTAATGTGCCTGCAGTTCGGGAACAATCTGTAAGTGGCAAACCAGCGCACGATAGTTCGGTAAAGCAGGGAAACAGACCTTTCTCCCCGGGCGAAAGAAAAGAGCTTTCTTCTGCTTCAGGCAATAACCGTGGGCACCGGACGAGAACCGATAAAAGAGGGGGTTCGGATGCGCCAAAAGCAGTTCAGTCCCAAACGCAGGTGCGGCAACCCGCCAACCCTGCACTTGAGGGCATCGATCCTATTGGCGCTCCTGAATCGGGATTGGGTGAGATTCCGGCATCCTCGATGGCCGACGATGTGAGAATGGCTGCCATTCCACAAATTGTTACCGATGAGAAGGAGCCTGCAATACCCACCGTTAGCGCTTCGCCCATCGATTCGCCCCCTATTCCTCCTGCCGAACCTTCGGCAGCTGAGGCGGGACTCCCTGCTCCCGAAGCAGTAACAACTGCACCCGACCGGGAAAAGGGCAATTTTCATAACCAGAAGAAGGGTAA
>JBFWIG010000073.1:0-9937 GCA_050256115.1 Bacteroidales bacterium
ACTTCCTGAGAGACGCGGTGCAAACCAAGGTGATTTATCTGGGAGGGGCCGAATGGGAGGTAGTTGGCGTTGGCGAAGGTTTCAGCAACCGCATCTACGACTCCTACTTCCAGGAGTCAATCACCTTACTGGGATACAACTACGAAAGGCTCTACCGTTACGCCGAAGAGATGGCCGATACGCTCAGGAAAGTTTCGCGGGTAAAGTCGATCGCCATCGCCGGGGGCAAAACCCGTATGATGAGTAAACGGCAAGCCAGCGAATTCTTCATTTCGTTTAATCGCGAGCGTATGGCCTTCTATCAGTGGAATCTGGGTGCTTATACCGGGCGGATGAATCAGATGCTCTACGATGCGCCGGTAGGCTCTGTGATGAAAGAGGGAGAGCAGCAATCCATTGTGCTCACCTCGTCGCAGAAAGAGGCGTTCGATCTGTGGCATCTGCAGAACGATCTCACCAACCTGGGCAACCAGCAGGTTAAACTCTCGGTGCTGGGCAATATCGAAAAAAAGCGGTCGGGCAATACCATTACCAAAGAGTTCCAGCAATATTCCCTCTCGGTACTTTACGAATTTGTAGGCTCGGGCGAGCTCTCCTCATCGATCAGGCGCCGTGTGATAGAGGATTTTACCGAGCGGCTCCCTCTGGGCTATTCGGTCTATAACCAAAGTTATGCCGCTTCGAAGGCCGTATCGAAACAGTTCCTGCTCATCTTACTGGTAATTGCCATTATCTTCTTTATCTGCGCCATCCTTTTCGAGTCGCTGATTCAGCCCTTTGCCATTATTCTGCTCATTCCCATCTCCTACATCGGGGTCTTTCTCACCTTCTATCTCTTCTCTTTCCGGTTCGATCAGGGGGGCTTTGCAGCCTTTATCCTGCTGGCGGGCGTTGTGGTAAACGCCGGCATCTACATTATAAATGAGTACAACCACCAGATGAGGGCAAAGGGAGGAATAGGGCTGCAGGCCTATATGAAGGCGTACCATCGGAAAATTGTACCCGTTTTGCTCACCATTTTATCGACGGTATTAGGGCTTGTTCCTTTTGTAGTGGGCTACCGCGACTTTTTTTGGTTTACCTTTGCCACCGGCACCATGGGCGGCATGCTCTTCTCGCTGGTTGCCATCTTCCTCTTCCTCCCCCTCTTTGTCCCTATGAAAAACCTTCCGATGCACAAACCCTCTCAACACCCCTCTCAAGGCCCATCTCAACACCCCTCTCAAGGCCCATCTCAAAATCCCTCTCTAAACTTCTCCTCTTCCAAGCCTGTGGGAATCCTTCTACTGCTTTGTCTGTTGATATCCGCTTGCCAGAACCAACCCGCCTCTCTCTCCTCGCCGAATGCCGAAACAGAGGAGGTGATTCCTTTTGAGGAGTCGTCCGATTCGCTTCGGGCCTCCGAATGGATCCGAGCGCTGGAATGGATTCCGCTCCAAACCACGCCGCAATCGCTGGTGGGGTGGGGAATGCATTTTGTATGCCTCGATTCGTTTATCATTGCCGAAGATCCGGTTCAGGCCAAAGCCTCCCTCCTCTTTAACCGAAACGGGCAATTTATCACCGCATTGGGAAGAGAGGGAAAGGGACCCGGCGAATATCAAGAACTGAGGAGTTCTATCCCCCTTTTCGAGGAGGCGAAATGTTACCTCCTCACCCACAAAAAATTGCTGGAATACCGTATTCCCGAAGGCCCTTTTACCAAGGAGATACCCCTTTCGTTCGACGCCCAAAGGGGTATTTTATCGCCCTGCGGTAACTACCTCTACTTTACGGGAGCCCGAGACTCCAATTTGTTAATTATTGCTTCGGCCCAGGGGCAATTTATCAAGGGATATCTGCCCATGGAACCGCGCGACAACTACTTTTGCACGGTTCTCTATAATGCCTTTATGGTAACCGATTCGGCGGTGATGTACGTCCGTTCGCACGATAACACCATCTACGAAATCAAGGGCGACTCCCTGCGGCCACGCCGGCGCTTCGATTTCGGCTCCTCCACGCTCACAGAAGAGATGGTTTCGGAGGCGGCAAAAGCGAGCCAAAAAGATTCGAAGGTATTCAAAGAGAAGCTCAAACCGTACCAACGGATTGAGCACTATTACGAAAACTCCCGCTATATTCTGGCGGTCTATCTCAAAAACGGGAAAGAGCCTTTTCTCTATTTCCGCGATAAAGCAAAGGGCGTTACGGGGAAGTGGTATCGATGGGAGCATTTCCTTCCCGACGAACCGCTCTTAAGAAATATAGTATGCCCCTATTTCACCTCGAACGGCGCCGATATGGTGCAGTGTACCGATTATAAGTCGCTGGCAGAACTGGCTCAGAAAACCGCCAACCCCAAGTTGCGCTCCGATATTGAGGCCCTGATCCGCGAGACCCCTCTCACGGAAGAGAGTAATCCGATTGTGCTGAGGATGGAGTTACAATAGCGGCTTTACGGCCCTGAGCATTTCGCGTTTTCCTTTAGGGCCGGGGAGCCGTTCGGTTCGGAATCCGCACCGTTGCAGGGTTCGGCGCACCTCTCCTTTGGCACAGTAGGTGGTGAGCACCCCTCCGGGCAACAGTGCCGAAAAGAGTTTCGAAAAGAGCTCGTCGCTCCACGCCCCGGGGTGGGTTTCGGGCGAAAAAGCATCCATGAAGACAACATGAAAAGTAAGCGGCCGGAAGGGTGCCTCTTCAAAGTCGGCATGCCGCTTTTCCAGAAAGAAGAGGGGTTCTCCGGTATCGGGATGGGCCATCGAAACCTCCCGGTTCCAGGGTTGGCTCTGTATCCACGAAAAGAGCGACGCCTGGTTAACTGCATTGCCCGGCTCACTGCCAGGTTCACTGCCAGGTTCACTGCCAGGTTCACTGCCCGGTTCAGCGTGCCAAGCACTGCTCGAAGCCACGTTAACCGCACTGTGAGGCGCTTCCGGGATCAGGCGGCACCACACCTCAGGGGGTACCGGATATTTCTCGTACGACACATAACGAGCCGAAACTCCGGTCCGAAGCGTCTCCAAAGCCACCAAAAAGCCGTTCAGTCCGGTTCCGAATCCCAGTTCCAACACATTCATGGGGTTCTCTCCGCGAAAAGCGTGGGCCGCGTAGCGGTAACCCGCCTCCATAAAGACATGTTCCGACTCGGCTCTCGCCCCGTGAATGGAGTGACAGGTTTCGTGAAAGCGACCCGAAAGGAGCGTGTAAGAGCCATCTTCGGTGGGCTGAACCGACCACTCCATCAGGCAAAATCGGTAAATTCCGAGGTGGCTTTCTGAATGACCCCACGCACATGCTCTTCGCTCCCGGAGGGGCAGATAAAAAGTACATCGGGGGTATCGACCACCACAAATTGGTGTAATCCGTCAATCACCAGGAGTTTGTTTCGGTCGGTAATGCGAATGGTGTTGCCCGAAGAGCGGGTTGCAACAAACGAACCGGCATCAAGGGCATTCTCATTTTCGTCTCGCTCCGACAGTTGATAGAGGGATGTCCAGGTTCCCAGATCCGACCAGCCGAAATCGGCACAAACCACCCCCACATTGTGAGCCTTCTCCATTACGCCATAATCAACCGAGATGCTCCGGGCTTCGGCATAGGTCTGTGCAATAAAGCGCGATTCAGCCTCTGTTTCCCAGATTGCCTCCCCGGCTCCGAAAGCCGCCGAAAGTTGGGGAAGGTGGGTTTGGAGGGCACTCCGAATGGTTTGCACCGACCAGACAAAGATGCCCGAGTTCCAGTAAAATCCGCCCTTTGCAAGAAAAGAACGGGCGGTGGCTTCGTCGGGCTTCTCTTTGAAGGCCTTCACCGCACAGACAGGCTCCTTCTGCGCCGCCGGCCATTCCGAATCGGGCAGAGCAACCGGGCTGCCCCGCTCTATATAGCCGTAACCGGTAGCAGGAAAAGTGGGGGTAAGCCCCACGGTCATAAGCCGGTCGTGCCGGGCAGCATGGTTGAGTGCCTGAAGCATCGTAGCTTCGAAAACCGCGGGCTTCAACACCAGATGGTCGGCAGGGGTTACCGCCATCACAGCTTGGGGATCTCGTTTGCCAATCCGGGCAGCCGCATAGGCAATACAGGGTGCGGTGTTACGCCTGAGAGGCTCCGTAAGAATCTGATGAGGCGGCACCTCGGGCAATTGCGCCAACACCAGATCGCGGTACGCCTCGCCGGTAACCACCCAAAAGTTTTCGCGGGGCACAAAATTTTCGAAACGGGCATAGGTCTGCTGAATCAGCGTTAATCCGGTGCCCAGTACATCGATAAACTGTTTGGGACGTGAGGTCCGGCTCATGGGCCAAAAACGGCTTCCAATGCCGCCCGCCATGATTACACAGTGAAAATGGCTGTTCATGCTCATATTTTTGGTATAGCGATAAGATGTATCTCCGTGTGAATGAGAAGCTACAGGTAGTCCAGATGAAATGTCTGCTTTAAAAGCATCATATCGGGATTTTTAGCGGCCAGATAGGCAAACCGCTCTTCGTCGGTATAACAGCGGCTTTTGCCCTGTTGGGGAGTGTTGTTTACGTGAATATCCAAATGTTTAATTCCCTTTCCCAAACGGGCGGCGATAGCATGTAGGATGGCCGGGGTGGCCTTTTCGAGGGCCTCCTTTACAAAAATACTGTTCACTTCAAGGCAGATGAGCGCCCCCTCCCCCAGTTTTGGCACCTGCTCAGAGAGGGCCGAAAAGATACGGGGGTTCTCCACTTCGAAAGAGCGGGCAATCTCGGGCCAGGCTGCTTCGAGCTGCGATGCGGTTATACAACCCTCCGAAGCCGGTTGACCCAAACCCGCCTTATCATCCGTTACATCGGCCGACGTATTGCCCACAGTAACCGACTCCTGAATAGACAACGATGCTCCCGCCGAACGGATTGTTCGTGTTGTTTGGGCTTTGCTTAAGGCATCCTTTATCGACGGCATGGAGGGCCCGGCCGAAACCGAGGCCGAAGAGGAGACCGAAGAGGACGCCGAAACCGAGGCCGAAGCGGGTGTTAAAGGTTTCGGGGCTGCTGTAACCACGGGTGGAACCTCCGCCCGCGAAGGGGTAAAGGTGCCGGCAGGCTTCGACGGCTGCCCGGCCGCAGCCGCTACGGGACTACTCCCGTTTTTTTTTTCGCCGCCCACTCTGCAGAGTTGCAACAGCGCCAACTCCACATGGAGGCGTTGATTCCGGCTGGCCTTGTAACCCACATCGGCGGTACTGCATACCTGAAGTGCCTCCAGCAGAAAGAGCGGAGCGCAGCGACGCGACTGCTCTTTGTATCGTTCGCGAATCTCATCGCCCACTTCGAGCAGAGGCAGAGTAATTTCGTCTTTGGCCACCAACAGATCGCGAAAATGCGAGGAGAGCCCGTCGAGAAAGAAGTGGCCGTTGAACCCTCTGGATAGGATCCGGTCGAAGATCACCAGTGCATTGCCGGTATCGCCCGATAGAAAAGTGTCGGTAAGTTGGAAAAAATAGTCATAATCGAGCACATTCAGATGCTCTATCACCGATTGATACGACAAATCGGATCCTGTAAAACTGACCAACTGGTCAAAGATAGAGAGGGCATCGCGCATAGCGCCGTCCGACTTCCCGGCAATGATATTCAGGGCTGTTTTTTCGGCCTTCACCCCCTCCTGCTGCGCAAGCCACACCAGGTACTCCACCATGTGGTCTATGCCGATCCGGCGAAAATCGAATACCTGGCAGCGCGACAGAATGGTGGGTATAATTTTGTGTTTTTCGGTAGTGGCCAGGATAAAGATGGCATGGGCCGGAGGCTCTTCGAGTGTTTTCAGAAAGGCATTGAAGGCCTGCGCCGATAACATATGAACCTCATCGATAATATAGATACTGTATTTACCAATCTGGGGCGGAATACGCACCTTATCTATCAGGGTGCGGATATCCTCCACCGAATTATTCGAAGCGGCGTCGAGCTCGTGGATATTGTACGAACGCTGTTCGGCAAAGGCCACGCACGACTCGCACTGCCCGCAGGCTTCGGTGTCGGCGGTGGGCGAAAGGCAATTGAGCGTTCGCGAAAGAATGCGGGCACAAGTGGTCTTTCCCACCCCTCTGGGCCCGCAGAAAAGATAGGCCTGCGCCACATGGTGCGTCCGGATAGCATTCTTGAGTGTTGAGGTAATAGTAGGCTGGCCTATCACCGAACGGAAGGTATCGGGGCGGTATTTTCGGGCAGAAACAATGTATCCACTCATAGGGATAGCGCAAATAGATTTCCCCAACCAAAAATCGGATTGCATATTTCCGGAGGGAAAAAGTTATAAGGCAAAGATAAAATTAATCGTGGTTTATTCCCTATTTTTGCTAAAATCCATGCCAGCAAAGCCGCCCAAATCTATGAAACGGCGCACCAACCGAAAATTCATCAGGAATCGCCTGCTTACCGAAATGCCGGTCTATACAGGCGACAAACCTACCGAAACCCGGTTGCGGATTTCGGTGGGAAACGCATCGGGATGGTTGTCGGAAGAGCTCCTTCCCAATGAGCTCCCCGAGATTCCCGCCGCTGCACAAACCACCATGTGGCTCCATTTCACAGGTCTCAACCAGACCCAATGGATTGTAGATGTGTGCAACTCGCTGGGAATCGACAAATATACCCTTCAGGATATCTTTACCGGCGAACATATTGCAAAAGTCGATTTGACGGGCGACGCCATCTGCGTAGTTGCGCAGGCGGTATACCGAAACCACACTTCGCTCACTAAGGAGAATGTAACCCTTGTCGCCGGCACGAATTTCATACTCACCTGTCAAGAGTCCGACGCGCCCCTGTTCGACAACATTTACGATGCACTGTCGCAACTCCACACCCGCATTCCGGGGCAAACACCTACCGATATTCTGTCGTTGATACTGAACAACATTGCCGGAGGATACACCCGATATACCACCGAGGTAATGGATGAGATGGACGACATTGAGTCGGATTTAATCGAGCTGTCATCGCAAAGTGATATTGTCCGAACCCGGATTCAATCGGTTCGGACACAATATCTTCTGTTAAAAAAAGCGATTGAGCCGTTTAGTGAAGAGTATCACAAGCTTCTGACCCAAACACCCAAAGGCATCAACAAAGAGACATTGCCTCTCCTTCGCGACACCCACGACCGGGTTCGTCAAGCACATCATTCCATAGAGCTGTGCCGCGAAATGCTTGCTGCTGTTCTCGACCTCTATCTGGCAAACAATGATCTCAAAATGAACACAGTGATGAAACAACTCACCGTTGTTTCCACAATCTTCATTCCCCTTACCTTTTTGGTAGGAGTCTGGGGAATGAATTTTGACGTGATGCCCGAACTACGCTGGCCTTTCGGGTATTTTACCGCATGGGTCGTAATGACGGGCATCGGATTGGGAATGTATCTCTATTTACGAAAGAAGAAATTTTTTTAAAAAGCGAGTATCTGTCAGCGCCATAGGTTTGTATTGGAAAAATATTCTTCTATCTTTGCACCCCGTAAATCATATTCTTAAATCAAATCCATCATTATGTTGAACCGTTACGAAACCGTTTTCATTGTGACTCCCGTTTTGTCTGAGGCCCAGACAAAGGAAGCGGTAATTAAGTTCAAGGATCTGATCGCCTCCGAAGGCGGTGAGATCGTGCACGAAGAAGAGTGGGGATTGCGAAAGCTGGCCTACCCCATCCAGAAAAAGAACACCGGTTATTACTACCTGGTAGAATTCAATGCCGAAGGCTCTTTTGTAGACAGGCTGGAAACCGAATATCGCCGCGATGAGCGCATTATTCGCTTCCTCACTTTCCGCATGGAAAAATATGCGGTAGAATATGCCGAAAGGAAAAGACAGATGAAACGTAACGAAAAAAAATCGGAGGAATAAGCCATGGCTCAGAATCAATCAGAAATCAGATATCTGACTCCCCCCACCATCGAAGTCAGAAAAAAGAAATACTGCCGGTTTAGAAAATCGGGCATCAAATACATCGATTACAAAGACCCTGAATTTCTCAAGAAATTCCTGAACGAACAGGGTAAGATCCTGCCCCGGCGCCTTACCGGAACTTCGCTGAAGTTTCAACGTCGCGTGGCTACCGCTATCAAGCGTGCACGCCATCTTGCGCTGCTTCCTTATGTAACCGATTTGATGAAATAAACCTGGAGGATTAATAACAATGGAAATTATTCTTATTCAAGATGTCGCCAACCTTGGCATGAAAGACGACATCGTGACCGTCAAAGACGGATATGCGCAGAACTTTCTGATTCCCCGTAAGCTTGCCACCATGGCAACGCCTTCGGCCAAGAAAGTGCTTGCCGAGAACACCCGCCAGCGCGCTCACAAAGAGGCTCAAATCAAAGCTTCTGCCACCGAAATGGCTGCTAAGATGACCGGAATCCGTCTGGAAATTGGGGCAAAAACCAGCACCACCGGCAAGATTTTTGGCTCTGTTAATGCCATTCAGATTGCCGAAGCCCTTTCGGAAAAGGGCTTCCAGGTAGAACGGAAAAATGTGATCCTCTCCGACGAAGCCATCAAAGAGGTGGGTGTATACAAAGCCAAAGTGAAACTGCACCGCGAAGTGGTGGTAGAGATCGAAATTGAGGTGATTTCGGAGTAATCAATCCCCAACCGATTCATATAGGGAAAGAGGGCGTCTGTTACGACGCCCTCTTTTTTATGTCCTGCAGTTCATCGGGAAAAGCTATCTTTGTGATTGCAAAAAAGAGAAGAGCAATGGATACCACTAAAATATTGGTAATCGATGATGAGCGAAACATCCGAAATACCCTGAAGGAAATTTTGGAGTACGAAAGCTACGAAGTAGACACGGCTGAGGATGGCTTTGAAGGATTAGAACTGCTTGTGCAAAAAAAATACGATGTGGCTATTTGCGACATCAAAATGCCCAAAATGGATGGCCTCGAGGTACTCGATAAGATTATGCACTCTTTCCCCGAAACCCCGGTTGTGATGATCTCCGGACACGGCGATATCGATACTGCCGTGGGGGCGATTAAAAAGGGTGCCTTCGATTTTATCCAGAAACCGCTCGATCTGAACCGGATTCTGATCACCATCCGTAACGCCATGGATAAGTCGAAATTAATCACCGAAACCCGGACGCTGAAACGAAAGGTGAGTCGGTCGTACCAAATTGTGGGGGCGTCGGACTCCATTCAAAAGGTGATGGGGCTTATAGATAAGGTGGCACCCACCGAGGCGCGTATCTTAATAACAGGGAAAAACGGTACCGGGAAAGAGTTGGTGGCCCATCAGATTCACGAGAAAAGTAAACGTGCAGGGGCTCCGTTTATTGAGGTGAACTGTGCGGCCATTCCCTCGGAGTTGATAGAGAGCGAGCTCTTCGGACATGAGAAGGGCTCCTTTACTTCGGCCATTAAAGACCGAAAAGGCAAATTCGAGACGGCCAACGGAGGCACTCTGTTTCTCGACGAGATAGCCGATATGAGCCTGTCGGCCCAGGCCAAGGTGTTACGTGCCCTGCAGGAGAACACGATTACGCGTGTAGGGGGCGAAAAAGAGATTCGGGTAGATGTCCGTATTGTGGCCGCTACCAACAAGGAGCTGCGCACTGAGATCGAAGAGGGCCGTTTTCGCGAAGATCTCTACCACCGGTTAAGTGTAATCCTGATTCATGTACCCACGCTTAATGAGCGGCTCTCAGATATTCCTCTGCTGGCCGACCACTTCAACCAACAAATTTGTGAATCGTACGGGATTCCTCCGCGCATATTTACCCCCGAAGCCATCAAAGAGTTGCAATCCATTGAATGGACCGGAAATATCCGTGAATTCCGGAATGTGCTTGAACGGCTGATTATTCTATGTAGCAAAACCATCACTGATCAGGATGTAAAAACATTTGCCGGAAAAAGCTAAGAGGGGAATACCAAATACAAGAGGGGGTTGAAAAATACAAGAGGGGCGTTCCGTATCGGAACG
>JBFWIG010000074.1:0-9873 GCA_050256115.1 Bacteroidales bacterium
TCGAAGGACTTTGGCACATTGACGGAAAAACGGGAACCCGACATCTCACCTCTCCTATCCCCTTGGTCGACGGGAAAGCGTTCGAAACCGAAATTACCTCTCAATACCACGATCGGTCGGGCGGATTATGGTTAGGTTCCATTAACCGGGGTCTGCTATATTATCATCCCGATCGTTTTACCTTCCAACAGAAAGACCGGACTTTTTTTCCCATCCCGGACCAAGAGAAACTTCGGGTTACCTGTTTCTCGGAAAGAGGCAATCAACTCCTGATCGGAACCCAAAACGGGCTGTTTGAATACAACCACACTACCGGCAGTGTGGAACGTTCGGTACAATTGCCGGATGCTATCCATTGTAACGCTTTCTACACCGATAAGCAAGATCGGATTTGGATCTGCACCCAAAATAGTGGATTATACCAAATTAATAAACAATCGGTTACCCATTTTCCGGAACCGAGAAGTTGCCAATCTCTCTGCGAAGCACCGAATGGAGATCTCTACCTCTCTACTTCGCAGGGCTTTGGGCTGTTTAACCCCGATTCGGCTTCATTTCAGATAGCGGGTGGCCGCCCGGGTTTCAGAATGGGCCCTGTTACGCAGGTTATGCCCTTTGGAACCGATACGCTGATCGGTATCAACAGTGGCGGCTTATTCCTGTACGATGTAACCACAGGCATATTCTCCTCTCCTTACGAGAGCGGACACCCCGCATTTAGGCAGAAGAACCGTCAGTACCATTGTTTATTTACCGATAGTCGGGGTCTGGTGTGGTTTGGGACACAAGACGGCCTTTATGTCTACCACCCGAAATCGGGCCGGCTGCGCACTTTTTATTCGCAGGACGGTTTGGTAAACAATGCCATTCGCTCCGTCACAGAAGACAATTCAGGCCGAATTTGGATCTCCACTTCAAATGGAATCTCCCTATTGACCCTCTCTCCCGGGAAAGATGACTATTTGTACGCAATCTCCAATTTTAACCGATTCGATGGTGTCATTGAGAATGAATTTATTGCACGTTCAGTCCTTCACACCACCTATCATACGCTTCTGTGGGGAGGCATAGATGGGTACAACGAGATAGACCTTAATCGGTTCGACCGTAAAAGCCTCTTTTACGGCAAGCCCCTCTTTACCGATTTCTACCTCTTTGGAAATCCGGTTTCTATAGGTAAGAGCTATCAGGAGAATCTGATTCTCCCCCAATCGGTAAGCTCCACGCAGAAAATCACATTAAAACACACACAAAACTTTTTTGGTATCGACTTTTCGGCACTCAATTACAGCAATCCCACACAAACCATCTATCGTTACATTTTAGAGGGTATCGACGAAAACTGGAACGAAGTACGCTCTCCCTCAGGAGTGGGACATGCCAATTACACCAATGTAGCACCGGGAAACTATATTTTTAAGGTGGTTGCCGTGAATCATCCCGGCAATCCGGCAAGCCCGCAGACTCCCATTGCTACTCTGCAAATTGTGATTACGCCACCCTTTTGGTCCACTCCGTTTGCCAACTTCTTATATATTTTCTCGTTTGTTTTACTACTCTATCTGATTCTTCATTACTATACACGGTATAATCAACGAAAAATGGAGACCAGACAGAAAGAGGAACTGGAGCAGATGAAAATGGCCTTTTACACCAACATCAGCCATGAGTTCCGAACCCCTCTTACCCTGGTAATGACACCGCTCTCCTCACTGATGAAAAGATATCGAGAGGAGCCACTCCATTCGCAATTAAAGAGTATCTATCAACATGCTAACGATTTATTGCAACTGGTGAACCAATTACTTGATCTGCGAAAATGGGAGATGAAAGGGGAAACCATGCGTATGCAGTATTGTCAAATGGAACAGTTTGTGGCCTCACTCACTGACTCTTTTCTGGAAAGTGCTGAAGAAAAGGGAATACGGCTCTCCTGTTCTGTGCCCCAAGAAGAGCTATTTGTTTATACCGACAAGGAAAAGGTGCAAAAGATTGTCTACAATTTACTTTCTAATGCCTTAAAATTCACCCCAAAAGGTGGAGAAGTTGAAGTTGCAGTTACCAAAGTGAAGGACGATTCGAACATGGAATCGATGATTAGGATTACGGTAACAGATACAGGATGTGGTATTGCAGAAGATGAGCTGGCAAACATTTTTACCCGTTTCTACCAGGCAGGGCAGGCAACGCACACAGGAGGAAGTGGTATCGGGCTCCATCTGGTACAGCAATATACCCAGGGTTTGGGGGGTAAGGTTTCGGTGGCATCTAATCCCGGTAAAGGCAGTCGATTTACCATTGAGCTTCCATGTCGGCAAACTGCCGATGCATCATCGATTATACAGGAGAGTCGCGACTCCGTTTCGATGGAAAAGAGATCGTGGGCAGATGAGCATATAACTGTGCTGGTGGTCGAAGATAACAACGCATTTCGTCAGTTCCTGCAGAGTGAACTTTCTGTCCATTTCCAGGTTATTTCGGCTGCGAATGGTAGTGAAGGTTTACGAATAGCGAGAGAAAAACTGCCCGATGTGGTGGTTACCGATCTGATGATGCCCGAAATGTCGGGCACCCGGTTATGCTACGAAATCAAACACGATCTGCGTGTATCGCATATTCCCGTTATTATGCTTACGGCTAAAACATCGGACGAGGCCCAGATTGAGGGTTTTCAGGCGGGCGCCGATGCCTACATTACCAAGCCCTTCAACATGGAGTTGCTGCTACTGCGCATCCATAATCTATTAGAGCAGCAACAACAGCGTAAGAATCGGTTCAACCAAGAGATTCAACCCGATCCCCGCTCCTTTACCCTTACCGATGTCGATGCGTCGTTAATAGAAACAGCTATGGCACACATACATCGAAACCTTGACAATCCCGACTATTCGGTTCAACAGTTCAGTCGCGATATGATGATGGATCGTACCGGGCTCTACAGAAAATTAATGGCCCTTACCGGGCAAACGCCTTCCGGCTTTCTTCGCACAGTCCGTCTAAAACAGGCCGCCCATCTATTGGCCCAAGGCTTGCCTGTAACCGAAGTTGCCGAGCGGGTAGGCTTTGGAACCCTGCACTACTTTAGCAAATGCTTTCAGGATATGTTTGGGGTAAAACCTTCACAGTACAGCAAAAAACGTTGATGCGCTGTTTGCTGTACTGTGAATGGTGAATGGTTAATGGTGAATGGTGAATGGTGAATGGTGAATGGTGAATGAATTAGAACGCGCAAGCGCGGAGAGATAGTGCTCTGGTGCTTCGAAGCACGAACGCGCTTCGAGTGCTGCGCTTCGCGCGGGGTGATTGGAAGCCGTAAAGAGTTGGCCGTTTGGAGGTAACTGCTTCTGAGACAACGGAGAGGTTTGGTGGGGAACCATCGCTCTGGTGCGCTGGGCGCAAAAACGATGGCGTACTTGCGCGAAGCGCAGCACCAGAGCACTTGCGCGAAGCGCAGCACTAGAGCACTACTCCATCTGTTTTATCAGTTTTTCACGTGTCTGCGCTCTGATCTGGAGCGCATCGGCCTGCTTGCGGTAAAGTGAGGAGCCCGGGTTGAGTGCTCTGGCTTTTTCGGCTGCTTGCGATGCCTGTTGCAATTGATCCATGTATTCATAGACCACCGAGAGGTTGAGATGCGTTGATGCATCGCGCGACAGGTTACCAGAGCTGCTGAGCAATGAGCTAAGCACCTTCAGAGCCTCATCCGGATTCCCGGCCTGCAAATAGTCGTAGGCCAAAAAGGTGGCCGGACGATTCAGCAACATCACTCTTCGTTCAGTTTGCCAGATGGGCGAATAACGAGCGGCCACTTTGCCGGCCATCGTGAAGCCTAAATCCCAAAAGATATCCTTCCCTTGTGGAAGCTGCTTAAACGCTCCTTCAACAGTAGTGTTTTCTGCCTTCCAAAAGAGGGAGTCTTTGAGTATGAACCGATCTGCTACCTGCAAAGGAGAGTAGCCAGAGGATGCCGAGCCGGATGATGGTTCGAGCACAGTTACTTTGCCGGAATAGTACATCCCCAGTTGTAACAGAAAACCCCATTGGTCCTGTAACCGGACCACTTCGTGACCAATCCGGATGGAATCAACACGCACAATCATATCATAGGATGCTCCATCGCCCGGGTTACTTCCTCTGAAAAGGGTAATGGAGGCGTTTGCATAACGGGGCGATTCGCGTAGCCTCTCCTGTAAAACCAACCCCAGTGCCTGCAAGAAGGTGTCGGGCTGGAGCAGCCCGGGAAGGGGAGCCAATCCATGTAAAGAGACAATTGAGAGCGTGTCGGGCAGAACAACCGCAACCGATCCGGCTATCCCGCCCGACAGCTCTGCCTCAGCAGGCATCAACACCTGCAGCGAAGCATATCTTACCGATGTCACACATGAGACCGACAGTAAGAAGAGCAAAACCAGCGTGAGTAAAATAGGGGCGTTTCTCACACGAAAAAGTTTTAAACTAGGTGTTCATTCCACCACAAACGTGGATAACCTGACCACTTACATACGACGAAAGATCTGAGCAGAGAAAGAGCGTTACATCGGCAACATCCGAAGGGGTTCCGCCACGGCGCAACGGAATCTTGTCTATCCAATCTTTCCGCACATCATCCGGGAGCTGATGGGTCATCTCGGTTTCGATAAAGCCGGGAGCAATGGCGTTACAACGAATACCCCGCGATCCGATCTCTTTGGCAACCGACTTGGTAAAACCAATAATACCGGCCTTTGAAGCCGAATAGTTGGTCTGCCCTGCATTGCCCGAAACACCAACCACCGAACTCATATTCACGATGCTTCCACCGCGCTGTTTCAGCATGGCAGGTTGTACTGCCTTGGTAAAGTTGAAAACCGACTTCAGGTTCACATTAATTACCATATCCCACTGCTGCTCGGTCATTCGCATCAGAAGTCCGTCGCGGGTGATACCCGCATTGTTTACCAAAGCATCAATTCGGCCAAAATCGGCCAGTATTTGTGCTACAACATTCAGCGTATCTTCATAATTGGCCGCATTCGATGCATATCCTTTGGCTTTAACGCCATAAGCGAGCAGTTCGGTTTCAACTGCACGGACATTGTCGTCGTAAGCCAAATCGGTAAAGGCAACATCAGCGCCCTGCGAGGCAAACTTCAACGCAATGGCCTTTCCAATTCCGCGGGCAGCCCCGGTAATTACAGCCACTTTTCCTTCGAGTAATTTCATGATCGATTGAATTAACAAATTTTAGTCAGAGCAAAAATAGAAAATTCCGTACGAATTCACACAAAAGTGTTAATTTTGAGTAATTGGCTTACCAGAAGACTACTACTGTAATGAAACGCTACTCTCTATCTCCCTTAAGGGCTGAGATATTGTGCTCTCTCTTGTTATTGATAGGAGGATGGGCCTTTTTCAGCCTTCTATACCCCTACCATTTTGTAGAACAGGAACAGGAATATATCTTCCAGCTCACCCCCCGTTTTTTGGAGCAATATCTGATACAGCCCGGTGGCATCTCCGGCTGGATAGGCGATTTTCTCATGCAGTTTTCTCTCTTTCCGCCGGCAGGGGGAACCATTCTTACCCTATTATCTCTCGCAATTTGGTTGCTGGTTCGCGCCCTGCTCAAGTCCTTTTTGGCGGAGAGTCGCTGGTGGGGCATCTCCCTTCTCCCGCTTCTCTTGTTATGGATGGTCCACTGCGACTATCTGGCCCGTTTTTCCGGAACGGTTGCCTATCTGATCTCACTGGGAGGGCTATTTCTCTACACCCGCATCTCAAACACCGGGCTGCGTCATTTTGCGGCTTTACCTCTGCTTACGCTACTTTATTGGGTATGTGGAGGGCCATTTTTAGGGGCAGCTCTGGCTTTTGGACTCTTCGAAATCTTTTTCGCCGACAAGACAATTCCGTCCAAGCCTCAATCGCATTCGCGAAGGGTATTAACAGGGTTACTCTGCCTCTGCACCATGCTGCTGCTTCCACTCGTAACACGACAGTTTCTGCTTACCCTCTCCTGGAAGGCGGCATTTTTTGGAGAGTATATTTACGAAACTGCGTTAGAATTCCCTATTTTCCTCTTTATACTGTGGGGCTATTTGCCGGCCATTTTCTTGCTGCATTTTCTCTTCGCAAAAAACAGAACTGCGTTACCACACCTCTCGCTACTACAACTTTTTCTGGTATTAGGGTTAGGCTATGCAACCCTTTCAACGCACGCCAACCTCTTTCGTGAACATATCTTTGCACTCACCCACTTTTCGCAACAGAAAAAGTGGGACAAAGTGATCTCCTATTACGATCAACATAAAACCCGGAGCAAAATGAGTACGGTGCTGGTTAATCTTGCACTGGCCAATCAGGGAAACCTCTTACAGTCCATGTTCTTTTACCCCCAATATGGAGAGTGGGGGTTGGTTCCGGACTGGACGGAAGATTTTTGGACACCTGCTGTTTTGCACAAAGTGGTAGCGCAAATTGCTTTAGCCAATGGTTCCATTGGCATGCATAGAGCCAATGGATTTATGTCGAATGTTTATGGGGTAAGAGGTCTTCAGCCCGCAGTCCTACAGGACCAAATTCGGACAGAGATTCTGAATGGCAGTTATCAGGTGGCCTCCAAAATGTTGATTCCCTTAGAAAACGCCCTGTTTTACCGGAAGTGGGCAGGTGAAATGCGAGCTTTGCTGAATAGACCGGAGGTGATTCCCACCACACCCTGGGTTCGACAGATGGAAAAACTTCGCTATACCGAAACCCCATTTGACGATACCCAAGAGTTTGCTGCCCGAAGAATCTTTGAACTCGACTCTTTACCCCGAAATAGAGTGGCTTTTGAGTACTTTATGGCCGACATGATGCTTACACGCAAAATTGTACCGCTGATTGAGCATCTGCCGCTACTACAAAAATTTGGATACACTCATATTCCTATTCACCTGCAGGAGGCTCTCCTTGCCTACTCCACTCTCCCCATTGCCAAACAGGAGGTACTTAATGCCTACCCCATCAGCAAGGCAGTGGGTGCCAACTACCAGCTGTATATGCGAAACTATTCGCAATTCCAAAATCGGCCTGACTTCCCGAAAATTATGGCACAATCTTTTGGTAACACCTACTGGTACTACATGCATTTTATCGTTCCGGCTCTGGAAAAGTATATTCATAACACGCCATACCCTCAACGCTAAAATTCCCTCTGCCACACTTTACTTCAACGCCTTCTTTTCAAATTTATCCAAACGTTTATGAAGAAAACAACCTCTTCTTGTCTGCTTATCCTTATCTCGGTACTCCTTCTATCGGGATGTACACTCTCTTTGCCGGAAGCCAGACCGTCGGAAAAAGCCATTGCCATCTTTCCCGACTACACCCGTCTGAATATCCCCATTAATATTGCCCCGCTTAACTTTCTTATTGAGGAGGATGTCTCTTCGTCGATAGTAGAAATTCGGGGAAAGAGGGGGCAACTAATGGTTCGTGGCAATAATAGGGTGCAATTCCCACTAAAGAGATGGAAAGCGCTTCTGGCTCAACACCCCAACGACTCGCTGTGGGTTACCATCTATGCTAAAACCAAATCGGGATGGAGTAAATATCCTCCATTTTCCTGGTATGTATCGGAGCACCCCATCGATTCTCACCTGATGTACCGACTCATCGAACCCGGTTATGCAGGTTGGAACCGCATTGGCATCTATCAACGCAATCTGGAGAACTTCGAAGAACAGACCATCCTTGACAACTCACTCACGGGTGGAAACTGCATGAACTGTCATGTAGTATGCGGACAAGATCCCGACAAATTGCTCTTTCATGTAAGAAATGAAGGCGGTGGAACCTTTATTATCAGAGATGGCGAAATCAAAAAGGTGAATACCAAAACCAAAGAGATGCTCTCGGCCGGGGCCTATCCTGCGTGGCATCCGTCGGCCCGATATGCTGTTTTTGCCACTAATGAGGTGCGTCAATCCTATCATACCCGTTTCGACAAACGAACGGAGGTATTCGATGAGCGATCGGATCTGGTTATCTATGATATCGATAAAAACGAAATCTTTTCTGCTCCCTCTATTGCTTCGAAGATTGCCAACGAAACCTTTGGTGCTTTTTCGCCCGATGGCAAGCGGCTCTATTTCTGTACTCTGTCGGACTCACTCGATCTTCCTACGCAATACGATAAAGCACAATATAGTCTGGTAGCGGTCGATTTCGACCCCGAGACCGGCCGGATCGGAGCGCGAATAGATACCTTGGTCAACGGACCCGCATTGGGGAAAAGCGTAAGCCACCCCCATGTATCGCCCAACGGAGAGTATCTGCTCTATAGCATGGCAAACCACGGCACATTTCTGAGTTGGAACGAAGAGTCGGATTTGTGGCTCTATAATTTGAAAACCGGCGAGAATCGGCCTGCATTGCAGGCAAACAGCAGCAAGTCGGAAAGTTGCAACTCTTGGTCGTCGAACGGAAAATGGATTGTCTTTAGCAGTCGTCGTATGGATGGTTTGTATAACAGACCGTTTATTGCTTCGCTGAATTCTGATGGCACCCTACAAAAAGCCTTTGTTATGCCCCAGAAAGACCCCGAATTTTACAATCGCTTTTTTAAAGCCTACAACCTCCCGGAAATGATGCGAAGTGCCGTAAAAACGGATCCGTACGAACTGGCTAAGAAGGTTTCGGATCGTTCGTATAAAGCCATCGACGCCAAGTTCAGAAACTAGCCCGCAACAGAGATCCGACAAAGCAGGGATCCGTCACCTTCCTCCATCAAACGGAGTCGGAAGAGGGAAAGAAAAAAGGGGCTGCTCCGTTGGAGCAACCCCTTTTTTTGTGGCACAGAGAACGTTTATTTGTTCTCGATGATTACAACCCGGTTCAGATAAGGTTCGGGGAAGAGGGTATCGGTTGCGCCAACAGGATTCAGATTCAACTGAGCCTCGTCTACACCACTCTTAACCAAGACATCGCGAACTGCATTTACACGACGGGTAGCCAATTTCTTGTTGTATTCGGCAGTGCCTGTACCCTTGTCGGCATAACCCGATACGGAATATTTCAGTCCGGGGTTCTGTTTGATCACATTAGCTACGCTTTCGAGATTAATTTTCTCTTTAGCGGTTAAAGTGGCCTTATCGAAGGGGAAGAAGACGGCAAGGGGAGCAACAATGGCAGGACCCTTTTCAACCACTACCTCATTCTTACGTGCGCGCTCTTTATCAAGTTCGTCCTGCAACTGTTTTGCACGACCCTGTTCGGCAGCGAGCTGATTGCGCAGGCGTGCCAGATCTTCTTCGCTAACCGTGCTCTTGGGAGCGGTCAGCTCGGCAGCATTCTGAAATTTAGGATTCCTGAATTTGTAAGTGACACCCACCGTTACCGAGGGGATACCTTCCAACTTGCTATCGCCTGAAAAACCGTCGAACTCCTGATCTACAAGGGGCATTTTAGCTTCTACATTGAAAGCCCATTTATCGTTGATCTTGAATCGGTTAACAATGCCGATAACACCGGTAGCGGTGAGATTATCAACACCCTCACCAACCTGCGAAATGGCACCAAAACCTACATAGGGAATCGCCTCATACACACGGTCGGTTTTGTACCCGCCAAAGAAGTTAGAGGCGTTCAGCATCAAATCTCCATGCAATCCGGCAAAGTTCCATTTCTGCTCATTTAATCCGGTTGCAGTAGCACCGTCTTCCAGAAATATCCCGCTATTCAAACCTACAGCAGCACCTTTAGCCTGCCAACCGAAAGCCTGGGCACGAAGACCCAAAGAAGGAATGATCCATTTTCCAACCGAAAGTTCTAGCGCAGGCGACACCCGGTCGAAGAAATCTGCCTTACTATCATCCTCTCCTACATAGACCTGCCCGCCAACTCCGAGCG
>JBFWIG010000075.1:0-9742 GCA_050256115.1 Bacteroidales bacterium
TTTTCTATGTTCCGTATCTATGCCGGAAAAGATAACAAGCCTGCCCCCTATTCGCCCGAGAATGTTCCTTACAAACCTCGCCACTATCTGCCTATCTCTATAAAAGGGGTTCAGGAGGGCGATTTTACCATGGTGTACGGTTTTCCCGGTTCTACCAATCGCTTTGAAACCTCGTTCGGCGTGAAACAGGCGTCGGATATTGTTAATCCCGCTATCGTGGCACTCAGGGAGATGCGTCTGCAACATTGGAAAACGGAGATGGATAAAGACGAGGCGGTTAAATTGAAGCTGGCCTCATCGTACGCCGGCATTGCCAACTATTGGAAATATTATATCGGACAGACGGAACAGCTGCTAAGACGAAAGGTCTATGAACAAAAGCAGGAGGAGGAGGCCGCATTCTCGCGTTTCTTTGCCGGCGATACTGCCATGTCGGCTCTACTCCCCGCTATGAAGGTTGCCTACAGTGCCATAGAACCCTATGCACTTCACCAGGTATATATGTCGCAAGGGCTGGGCGCCTCGTCGCTTTTGGCAGCGGCACGCTCCTATTCGCAAATCCTCCCTCTTCTCTCTCAGGCCGATTCGGCCCGGAAAAATCAGGCCACTGCCCGTTTCAAGACGCTTCGCGCATCCTTGTTGAATAGTGCTCACCTCCCTTCCGACCAGCGAATTACTGCAACCTTTCTGGAGATGTATTACCGGAATATTCCCACCGATCAGCAGCCCGACTACTTTGAGCAACTCGTGAAAGGCTGGCAAGACCGGGATTCGGAGCAATTCGCTGCTTTTGCCCAATCCTTATATGAGAGGAGCCTTCTGACGAACGACGCCATCTTTGCTGCTTTTGCGCAGAATCCCACTGCTGAGGCCCTCGAAAACGATCCGGCCTATCTTTTGGCCACGGCAATTGCTGCAAACTTCAGTGAAAAATATCAGCCTTTTTTCGATCGTTTTCAACGGACGATTGCCCCTCTTCGAACCAAGTTTGTAGCGGGTAAGTTGCAGATGGCCGGAAACAAGCTGAGTTATCCCGACGCCAACTCTACACTGAGGATAACCTATGGGTCGGTTTTGGGGTATAATCCCCGCGATGCGGTCTCTTTTTCTTATAGAACCACCCTCGACGGGGTGATGGAGAAAGAGAAGCCCGGCGATGAGGAGTTCGATGTGCCTGCTGCTATGAAAACACTATACGAGGCGCGCAATTTTGGCCCCTATGCCGGAAGAGAGAAGATGCTTCCTGTTAATTTTCTTACCAATAACGACATTACCGGGGGTAACTCAGGAAGTCCTGTTCTAAACGCAAAAGGGGAGTTGCTGGGTCTGGCCTTCGATGGCAACTGGGAGGCCATGAGCGGAGATATCGCCTTTGACTCCCGGTTTAAACGCTGTATCAGTGTGGATATCCGTTATGTTCTGTTTTTAATTGATACCATGGGAGGTGCCTCTCATCTGATTGAAGAGATGGATATTATTGAGTAGTTATTTCGTTGTTTTTGATGTTATCTTTCGCAAATGGTGTATCAACTTCATGAGGTAGTTTCGGCAAAACAGAAACAGCAGTTTTTGGATATGCCCTCCAGGCTCTACCGGTCTGAAGCCAATTGGATTCGTCCGTTCGACAAGGATGTGGAGGCCGTTTTCGATCCCAAACAGAATAAGCTGTTTCGCACCGGTAAGGCTATTCGTTGGATTCTTGCCAATCCTGAGGGAGAGATTGTGGGCCGGGTAGCAGCCTTTTTCGAGAGTAAATCGGCCAGTAAGAATCAGCAACCCACCGGAGGCATGGGCTTTTTTGAGTGCATCCCGGATCGTGAAGCTGCATTTAAGTTGTTTGATGCCTGCCGCGACTGGCTCTCTTCGCAAGGGATGGAGGCCATGGATGGGCCGGTCAATTTTGGCGACCGGGATAAATTCTGGGGATTGCAGGTTGAGGGTGAGTTTCCTCCTCTTTACGGGATGTTCTATCATAAGTCGTACTACCGCGACTTTTTTGAGGCCTATGGGTTTCGGAGCTATTTTGAGCAGTATACTTATCATCGCAAGATTGGCGGCGGAGGGGTTTCTCTCCATATCAGGGAGAAGGCCGACCGAATCTTTAAAGATCCGCTCTATAGTTTCCGGATGCTGCAAAAGAATGATGCTGATCGTTATGCAGAAGATTTTATGACGGTCTTTAATAAGGGCTGGGCCAAATTTCCGGGGGTGAATCCCATTACAAAGGTTCATGCTTTGGCGCTCCTGAAGAGTATGAAACCCATTATGGACGAGCGTCTTCTCTGGTTTGGCTATTATGGCGACGAACCCGTAGCCTTTTTTCTGATGATGCCCGATATTAACCAGATTGTTCGTCATCTCAACGGGAAGTTCGGCCTCTGGCAGAAGATGCTCTTTTTTTACCATCTCAAGATCAGGAAAAGTATTACAGGGTTAATCGGGCTTATCTTTGGGGTGGTACCGCAGCATCAGGGGAAAGGCATTGAAGGGGCCCTTGTGGTTTCGTTCGAAAAGGTGGCACTTCGCAGCGATTTCCCTTACACAGATTTGGAACTCAACTGGATTGCCGATTTTAATCCGGCAATGATGAAGGTGGCCGAACAGGTGGGTGGCAGAATCAGGAAAACACACATTACCTATCGTCTCTTGTTCGACCCTGCAAAGCCTTTTCAGAGAGCCCGAAAGATGAATGTGCGCGATAAGGAGAACCCGCAAAACGATTCGGTATCATGAAAAAGGTGGCCCTTAAAGTGGTAGGTATCTCCTACAGTCAGACCCAGTCGGGTGCTTACGCTCTTATCCTGGGCGATGAGCAGGAACGGAGAATACCTATCATTGTAGGGGCTTTCGAGGCCCAGGCCATTGCCATTCAGCTGGAGGGGCTTCATCCGCCCCGGCCTCTTACGCACGATCTCTTTCATCATATGGCGTTGGCTTTTGGCATCCATGTTACGGAGGCGTTTATCTATAAACTGGAAGAGGGGGTCTTTTTTGCACGACTTGTTTGTACCAACGAGAACCGTACACCGGTGGCGCTGGAGTGCAGAACCTCCGATGCGGTAGCCCTTGCGCTCCATTTCGATGCTCCCATCTACGCAACGGAGGAGATTCTGCAAAAAGCGGGCATCTCTCTCCATGACGCTTCTGAGCCTCCTGCCGACGCTCCCGACGACGCTCCCGAAGAGATGGCTGAAGAGCTCTCCGAGTCGGACCTGCACTTTTTGGAACGCCGGTTGTCCGACGCGGTAGAGCGGGAGGATTATGAGGAGGCTTCACGACTTCGCGATGCGATTCGGCGTATTAAGGGGCTTCCCGATGCCTAACCTATTCCAACTGAGTATAGCATGAAAGTACACGGGAGGGTCGTTAAATCGACCGGAAGTTGGGTTACGGTACAAGCCGACAACAGCGAACAATTATGGGTATGTAAAGTGAAAGGACGATTTCGGATTTCCGGAATCCGAAGTACCAGCCCTGTGGCTGTGGGCGACAACGTAGAGGTAGATTTGCCCGATGATTCATCTACCGGAATGATTACGGCTATTCTGCCCCGCAAAAACCAGATAGTTCGAAAAGCCTCCAATCTCTCGCACGAGTCGCATGTGCTTGCCTCTAATATCGATCAGGCACTGCTTGTGGTTACGCTTACCCATCCCGAAACCCCTATCGAGTTTATAGACCGCTTTTTAGTGGCTGCCGAGGCCTATCGGATACCGGTATGGCTCATCTTTAACAAAATCGATCTCTATTCGTCCTTTCAAATGGAGCAACTCAGTGATTTTGAGTCTCTCTATCGCTCTATAGGGCTTAATACTCTTCGTACCTCAGTTATACTTGGTCAGAATATTTCCGAATTGGCTGCTCTTCTGGAGGGGAAGGTTTCGCTTCTTTCCGGGAACTCAGGTGTTGGCAAATCGTCGCTGGTGAATGCCGTAGACTCCTCCTGCGATTTGCGTACCGGTCATATTTCCGAGGCCCATCTTACCGGTAAGCACACAACCACTTACGCCGAAATGCACCGTATTAATCGAAATGGCTTTGTGGTAGATACCCCGGGTATTAAGGGTTTTGGGATGGTTCAAATGGAGCGGGAGGAGATTTATCACTTTTTCCCCGAAATGTTTGCGGTGTCGGAGCATTGTCAGTTCCACAACTGTCTGCATCTTTCCGAACCGCGATGTGCCGTTAGAAAAGCCGTTGAAGAGGGCAAAATAGCCCTGTCGAGATATACCAGTTACCTGGGAATAATGGAGGAGTTTGACGAGGGGAAATACCGATCGGCGGGTTACTGAAAAACGGGAGCGGTAGTTAGCTGTTGCGTCGGGCAATATAGGCTGTAAGACGCTGCAGCGCAACACAGGCCTCCGATGATGGAAGGGTCTCGAGCCATCGAAGCGCTTGGTGTTGATAGCTGGCCATTACCTCTTCGGCATAGGCAATGCCTCCGGTTTTTTCTACCAGTTCCCACCCCGATTTTACCGCATCAGGATTGTTCCCGGCTATTTGCGAAAGGAGCGCGGCTCTGAGATCAGGGGTGGTTTTAGAGAGCGCGTAGATGAGGGGGAGGGTAATTTTCTTTTCGCGAATGTCGTTTCCTGTGGGTTTGCCGATCTCTCCTTTGGGTTGGAAGTCGAAGATGTCGTCGCGAATCTGAAAGGCCATGCCCAGACACTCCCCATAGTGGCGCAGCCTATCTGTCTGCTCCCGGGTTGCCCCCGCAGCAATAGCTCCGTTTTCGGTACAGTTGGCAAAGAGGGTGGCAGTTTTTTTCCGGATTATCTCGAAGTAAAGCGGTTCTGTGATATTCAAATGTTGCGAAGCCTCCTCCTGAAGCATCTCCCCTTCAATCAACTCCTGAACCGATCTGCAACCGTTACCCAGCAGGTCGAAGGAGCCCGTATCGACAGCCAGACTTAACCCTTTCGAGAGCAGAAAGTCACCGGCCAGCACAGCCGATTTGTTCCCCCAAAGGGTATGGAGTGACGGGCTGCCCCGACGTTCGTCGGCTTCATCTACGATGTCGTCGTGAATTAGTGTGGCGTTGTGCAGCAACTCAATGAGGGCCGCCCCTATGTAAGTTTTTTCTGTTACCGGGCCAAAGAGTTTTGCCGAAAGCAATACCAGCAGGGGGCGTATCTGCTTTCCTCTCTGAGCCAGAATCTGTGTGGTAATTTGGTGTAAATGGGCCACATTGCTCGAGAGAATGGCCGAATAGCGGGCATCAAAAATGTCCAGCTCCTCAACTACGGGTCTGCGAATATGTTCTAATTCCTGCTGCATGGATTGATTAATCGCACAAAAATAACAAAAGCTCCGTTATATGGAGAGAGTAGCCTCTATTTCCCACTTAGGTTACCGACGACGGTACACCACAAAGGCAAATGGATAAGGATGTCGATTGTCGGAAGGGTGTTCGATTCGCGAAATCTCTTCCCAAATATCGGGTTCGATGGCGGGGAAAAAGGTGTCGGCGTTGAAAGTGTGGTCGATATGCGTGATGTACAACTTTTGCGCAAGTGAAAAAAATTGTTTGTAGACAAAGCCGCCTCCAATTATAAAATTTTCCTGCTCCGGATTACAGTAGGAGAGGGCTTCTTCGATAGATGTGGCCATGATGCAGTCAGGAAACCGCTCTCCCGGCTGGTCGTTGAGTACCACATTGGTTCGCCCGGGGAGTGCTCCTCCGGGTAAAGACAAAAAGGTGTTTTTGCCCATGATAACCGTGCGTCCGCTTGTGATGCGCTTGAAATAGTTCAGGTCGTCGGGCAGGTGACACAGCAGGCGATTCCCGATGCCGATGGCGTTTTCGCGGGCTACGGCAACAATTATAGAGAGGGGGGGTAGCGGATGCATAGAGCGTGGTTATACAGAAATCTCCCCCCTGATAGCGGGATGGGGGTCGTATCCGGTTATTTGTATGTCGTTATATGTGAAATCGAGCAGGTTGTCTATTTCGGGATTCAGTAGTAAACGAGGCAGAGGACGAGGGGTTCGGGTCAGTTGCAGCCGCCATTGCTCAATATGGTTCATGTAAATGTGTGCATCGCCCAGGGTGTGAATAAATTCGCCCGGTTCCAGCCGGCATTCGCGAGCCACTAAATGGAGAAGGAGAGCATAGGAGGCGATGTTAAAGGGGACTCCCAGAAACACATCACAACTTCGTTGGTAGAGCTGGCAGGAGAGCTTCCCATTGGCCACATAAAACTGGAAGAGCAGATGGCAGGGAGGTAAGGCCATACGGTCTATCTCGGCCACATTCCAGGCGCTTACAATGTGTCTACGGGAATCGGGGTTGTTTTTCAAGTTGTGCAGAAGACGCGCAATCTGGTCGATATACTCTCCGTCGGGGGTTGGCCAGGCTCTCCACTGGGCACCGTAAACCGGCCCCAGATTGCCTTCGGCGTCGGCCCACTCATCCCAAATGGTTACGCCATTTTTGTGCAGATAATCTATGTTTGTACTACCCTGTAAAAACCAGAGCAGCTCATGGAATATGGAGCGGGTATGCAGTTTCTTTGTGGTCATAAGGGGGAACCCCTCCGAAAGATCGAAGCGCATCTGATATCCGAAAACGCTCAGGGTTCCTGTGCCGGTACGATCGTTTTTTTCCGTCCCTTTGGTGAGAATATGCTCCAGTAAAGTGAGATAGGGCTGCATGGGGTATGCTGTTTTCGAGAGGGTAAACTTACGGAATTAACTCGAATTGCCCAATGATACGCTCAGTTCAAAGGCAGTTTTGCGCCATCCTTGCCAGCTGGTCGATCCGGACCCGCCGCTACGCAACGTGTCGTACAACCAACAGCTGCTCTTTTGACGGATTATTATCCGGCTGCAGGGCCGCCACTCGAACCATATTCCCACCTGGGTGCCTCTTCCTGTGCAGGGTGTAGATGAAAATGGGTTGATTGCCGATCTTTGCATCACATATAGCGGCTCCATCCCTTTCCGGGAGTTCACACGGAGAGCCCATATTTCGGCTTTTACGGGAAGTTGATTTCCCGTGTAGCGAATGGCTCCACTCAACAGAACCCCCCTCTTGGTTCCCGTCGGTTCGGCCAACAGGGCACCCGTTATTTCTGTTTTGAGCACAAGGGCTGTTGAGGGGTAAAAGCGCCCCGAATATTTTAGTCGGTGGAGTATTCGGGGTTGTGGCAACACTTTGTTGCTTCCCTGAACCGGGCCATTCTCCTGCTTCATTCTTATCCGATAATCAACG
The DNA here is from genome assembly GCA_050256115.1 of Bacteroidales bacterium. Taxonomy (GTDB): domain Bacteria; phylum Bacteroidota; class Bacteroidia; order Bacteroidales; family UBA4181; genus JAQVSH01. The sequence goes on from JBFWIG010000075.1 coordinate 7,217, forward strand.
CTTATGACGGTTTCCCCCCGGCTCTTTTGTTCTCCCCGGAATCCCAACTGCCACCCCTGAGTAGGCCTGTTTGCCCTATATTTGGGCAGTGCCGATTTATACCAATCGGCATATCCCGTTACCGCTAATCCTCTAGCCAGTTGCTTGGAAAGATGGAGAAACAGCCCCTCCTCATTGGCGTTGTTCGAGGCGTGTCCGAAACCTCTTCCCAGTGGGGCCGCGTACCAACGATTATAGTTTCGGTACGAGATCTCTGCCGTCACTCCTCCCCCGGGTCGCGTCTGGATTCCGGTATATAGAGCCTTTCCCATGCTATTATACCCGGCCCATTCGCCAAACAGCTGCACCTTTGCACCTTTAATCCGAAGGGAGATGGCATAATTTTCGTGGCGGGCTCCTCTAAGCACGCCGGCTGCAAAATAGGAGGCTTTGGACACTACCGGATATTTGTATTGCAGGTGGGAATAGGCTATCCCTCCGTCTATAATGGCAGCCGAATAGCTTGCCGAGAAGCCGAGAGCGGCTTCGTCTACACTGTTTTTTCTCAACCTCTCTGTGGGGGTTCTGTGAAGTCCGGTAGAGGGGAACGATCGGATTAACAAGCGCTTCTCTTCTAAGGGATTCTGCTCTAGCACAGCATCTCTTTTGCGGTGCGATCCAAATGCCTCGATACGCCATCTGCCCTGATCTATCCTAAGTGCCAAACCCCTCAAATAGTCTGTCTCGTTAAATCCGGTATGAGGGGTAACGCCCCTCCCCGGTTTAGCCCCATCGGCCACAAAACCGGCTTTCCTGAACCCGAACCCCTGACCGAAGATCACTCCGTATCCGGAGTGGATTTTGAAATCACCCGCCAAAAGTTGTGACAACTGCGGGAGCCATCGCTTTAAAGGCTTTTCCAGTAGAAGATAACCCGACAGATAGTCGTATGGCAAGACCGTATTTTCGAAGGTAAAAGGCTCTCCCGCATCTTTCTCGGCCGAAAAACCGATCTCGGCCTTTGCGGGGAAACGTACTTCTCCTCGAATCCTTTGCTGAAGAGGAGTGCCGGAGAAGGGACTTTTGGCCTGTGGGGAGTATCCCTTCTCGAGGGGATATTGATATCGAAAAGTGCCGCGAAGATACCCGTCGGCTTGCCTTATCGACGCTCTCCAATTCTCGATTCGGGCTGGGTGAAACGAAATATAAGGGAGTAATCTATTTACCAACTCTTCCGAAAACCCCTCAACCGACGCCAGCTCTGCCGGATTCACAGGTGCGCCGTATCTTCGGATATAGTTGGCGAGGTTATTTGCCAGCAGTGGATCCAGGAAAAGTAACTCCGCCACCATGGCGGCTGAGGCCCGGTTCAGCGTTGCCGGATTCCTTCTAAGCCTTTCCAGATGCTCCGAAAACTCTTCTACTTGTCCCTCAGAGAGTTCAGGCAATTCGGCCATCTCCTCCAAAGCGTCGAAAGGCTCACTATCGGCCTCCTGGCCCTTCAGAGAACCCTCAACAGAGAATGCGAAAGTAATGGCGAATAGCAGAGATAGACCGAATGCACGCATTTTTTATTGCGAACATACAGCTACGTGAAATAAGTATTGCGCACCTTGCATTGGATAATGCGGCCTTAATAGACAATGCTCGAAGCGAGAATGCGCTTCGAGCAAGTACTCTGGTGCTTTGGTGCATCGAAGTGCTTTCGCGCTTCAAGTGCTGCGCTGGCGCGCGAAATGACAAATACGCGCAAGCGCGGGGGAAACGAAAATAGTTTGTAACTTTGCGGGCAAATTCCAAACAATAAATTTTGAATATGATGCAAATGATTGACAATTTCAATTTCGCCGGCAAGCGTGCATTGGTTCGGGTCGATTTTAACGTACCCCTTAATAAGGAGACGCTTGAGGTTACTGACGATAATCGTATCCGGGGAGCTCTGCCTACTATCAAGAAGATTTTGGCTGATGGCGGTTCTGTGATTCTTATGAGCCACATGGGTCGCCCCAAAAAGGGTTATGAACCTAAAATTTCGCTTAAAAATGTAATCCCCACGCTTTCTGCTCATCTTGGCGGGCTGGAGATTTTGTTTGCCCCCGATTGTATGGGTGATGAGGCAAAGCAGCTCGCAGCCTCTTTGAAGCCGGGTCAGGTGTTGTTGCTCGAAAATTTGCGTATTTACGAAGAGGAGGAGGGGAAGCCCCGTCTGCCCGAAACGGCCACCGATGAGGAGGTTAAAGCGGCTAAGGCTGCAGTGAAACAAAGACAGAAGGCCTTTACGGCTCAACTTGCCTCTTATGGCGATCTCTATGTTAACGATGCCTTTGGAACAGCCCATCGTGCACACGCCTCTACCGCGCTTGTTGCCGACCATTTTTCGGCCGAAAATAAGATGTTCGGGTTCTTGATCAACAGTGAGCTGAAGGCTATGGATCTGGTCTTAAACGAAGCTAAATCGCCTTTTACTGCCATTATGGGCGGTGCAAAGGTTTCGGATAAGATTCTGATTATCGAAAACCTGCTGAATCGGGCCCAGAACCTGATTAT
>JBFWIG010000076.1:0-9643 GCA_050256115.1 Bacteroidales bacterium
TGGATTACCGCCTCCCTGATCTCCTCTTTGGTTTGGGGATTTCGTTCCAGAAAGGTGTCGTGAATATAGGTTCCCATTAACACCCCGTCGTTGGTGGCAATCCCAAACAGGGCAATGAATCCCACCCAAACGGCAATACTCAGGTTTATGGTGTGCATCTGGAACAGGTGGCGCATGTTTTCGCCCCCCACCGAAAAATTCATAAACCAGGGCTCCCCGTATAACCACAACAGAATAAACCCTCCCGCAAAGGCTACAAATACTCCCGAAAAGTGTATTAAGGAGGCGGTGACGGTTTGGAACTGAAAATAGAGAATCAAAAAGATGGCCAGTAAACTCAGGGGGATAATGATGAGCAACCGCTTTGCTGCCCGTTCCTGCTGTGCATAGTTGCCGGCAAAGGTATAATTCACCCCTATAGGTAGTTGTAGTGTGCCTGATGTCAGTTGCGCCCGAATTATCTTATCGGCCTCTCTCACCACATCGACCTCTGCTTTCCCGGCCACTTTGTCGAAAATAACGTAGCCCGTCATAAAGGTATTTTCGCTCTGAATCATCTGCGCCCCCTGCGCATATTCGATATCTGCCACCTCCTTTAAGGGAATTTGTGCGCCTGTGGCCGTGGGGATAATCAGGTTGGAAAGCGCTTCGGGATTTTCGCGCAACTCCCTCGGGTATCTTAGCCGTACCGCAAAACGTTCCCGTCCTTCGACAGTGGTGGTTAGCGGCATGCCTCCCACCGCAGCGCCGATCACCTCCTGAAGGTCGGCCACCGTGAGGCCGTGCCGTGCCATATTTCGGCGGTTCAGCACAATCTCCAGATAAGGAGCTCCCACCGCGCGATCGTAAAAAACGGTCGAAGCGATAATGGAGGGAATCTCCTTCAGTGCTATTTCTAAAGCCTTCCCACCCTGCTCAATCGACTCCGGATCGGGACCGGTAACTTTAATCCCCATGGGGGCACGCATACCCGTGGAGAGCATTACCAGTCGGGCCTCAATGGGTTGTAGTTTAGGCGCTGAGGTGAGTCCCGGCATATGCGAAACATTCACAATCTCCTGCCAGATGTCGTCTCTATTTTTGATGTGGGGCCGCCATTGACGGTAATAGTTGCCGCGTTTGTCGGCAATCAGACTGTCGGAAGGTAACAGACGAAAACCCTCTTCCGGGCTATAGGTACCCCCGTTCTTCAGCAGAAACTCGCCCTTGCGGTTTACAGCAAACCGTTGGCGCCTCCCCTCATCGTTGAGCAGATATTCGCTGCGGTAATTAATCGTATTTTCGAACATCTGGATCGGGGCCGGATCGAGTGCCGAATTGACCCGTCCCCATTTGCCCACCGTTACCTCCACTTCGGGAATGTTCGAAATACGTTTATCGAGGGCCTCAATGAATTGTAAGTTCTGCTCAATACCTGTATGGGGCATACTGGTAGGCATCAACAGAAACGACCCCTCGTCCAGACTGGGCATAAACTCCTTTCCCATACCCGGAAAGCGTTGACTTGCAGCTGTCCAGAGGCGGGTTTGCCGAATATTGTTCCAGCCCGCAAATTCGAATGTTCCGGCTGCAAATCCGAAAGTTTTGTCGAATCCGATCCATATAACCAACCCCAATAGGAGCGTTATTGCCGGGATAGAGATGAATTGCCACCGATGCGAAAGCGCCCATCGAAGAATACGCTCGTAATAGACCACCAGCAGCCATAACAACGCCAGAATGGCTCCTGTAGCAACCACCACAAAGAGCAGGTTCTGGAGAAAAGAGGCTTGCGGCCCGATGGGCAGCCATTCGACAGTCAAAAACCAGATGGCTGCCAGCAGCACAATCGCAATATTGACAGGTCTCTTCACCAATGGGCTCTTATTGCCGCGATAATTACCCGGAATAAGCGAAGGAACTTTCCGCGAAAAGACGAAATAGGCCAGTGTGGGTAAGAGCAGAAGACCCAGAATGAGTGCGGCAATCAAAGCAAATGTCTTGGTATATGCCAACGGATGGAAGAGCTTTCCCTCTTGGGCCTCCAGTGCAAAGACCGGAAGAAAACTGACAATGGTGGTAAGCATGGCCGTAGTGACGGCCCCCGATACCTCACCAACACTTCTCCCAATCAGGTTGGAGAGCGCCCTTCCTGTTATAGGGCCTTCGCCCTTTGCCAACTCCAGATTTCGGATGATATTCTCCACAAAGACAACCCCCACATCGACCATCACCCCAATGGCGATGGCGATGCCCGATAGCGCCACAATATTGGCTTCGACTCCCGTGTAGCGCATAATGATGAAGGTGGCCAGTACAATAACGGGTAGCATGGCCGAGATCACTATCGATGCCCTGAGGTTAAAGATCAATACAATCACCACAATAATGCAGATCAGAATTTCGTGCGACAGCGCTGTCTCGAGCGTGCCGATGGTCTCCCTGATCAGCCCCGACCGGTCGTAAAATGGAACCAATGTCACTTTCGACACCGTTCCGTCGGGCAACGTTTTCTGAGGCAATCCTGCCTCCATCTCTACGATCTTCTCTTTTACATGCTCAATCACCTGCATCGGGTTCGAACCATAACGGGCAACCACTACGCCCCCTACGGCTTCGACCCCCTCTTTATCGAGCCCGCCACGGCGGGTTGCCGGGCCAAGCGTCACAAAGGCTATCTCTTTCAGGGTGACAGGTACCCCGTTACGCACGGTAACCACAGCCTCCTCCAGGTCGGAGATCTGTTTGATATAGCCCAACCCCCTGATCAGGTACTCAACCTGATTCATTTCGACTGTCTCCGCTCCGATATCGAGATTGCTCTTTTGCACGGCATTCATCACATCCATAATGGAGAGGTTAAATGCCCGCATGGCATCGGGGTTGAGCTCAACCTGATACTCCCTGACAAACCCTCCCACAGATGCCACTTCCGATACCCCCTGGGCCGACGAGAGTGAATAGCGGACATAGAACTCCTGGATGGTTCGCAACTCCTCCGGATCCCACCCTCCGGCAGGTTTTCCGGTTTCGGGATTACGCCCTTCGAGGGTGTACCAGTAGATCTGTCCCAGGGCCGTGGCATCGGGTCCCAGGGCCGGCCGCACCCCCTGAGGCAGCGTGCCCGGCGGAAGCGAACTCAATTTTTCGAGTACGCGCGAACGGCTCCAGTAGAATTCAATGTCGTCGTTAAAAATGATATAGATAAACGACATACCAAACATTGAGGTGCTCCGGATGCTCTTTACTCCCGGAATGCCCAACAGTGAGGCCGACAACGGATAGGTGATCTGCTCCTGGATATCCTTTGGCGAACGACCCATCCATTCGGTGGCAACAATTTGTTGATTTTCACCGATATCAGGGATGGCATCTACCGGTACCGGATTGCGCGGCCACAGTCCGGTATTCCAGTTAAAGGGGGCTGTAGAGACGCCCCAGCCCAGAATAATTACCAGAAGCAGCATGGAGACCAGTCGGTTCTCCAGAAAATAGCCTACTACTCTCTTCATGGCACCATGATTAAGTTGTTAGCTGAAACGTCATGCATCGAGTGCCTGTGCCAGATCGGCAATCAGGTCGTCGACATCTTCTAACCCCACCGAAAGTCGGATCAGATCGTCGGTAACCCCGATGGCTTGTCTGAGTGTTTCAGGAATAGAGCCGTGGGTCATTGCCGACGGATAACAGATCAGCGATTCGACCCCGCCCAGACTTTCGGCCAACGATACGACGTTGAGTTTTCTGAACAGCTCGTTGGCGCTGTTTCGGGTGCCATTATGTAATCGGAATGAGATCATGCCACTGTACCCCGACATCTGTTTTGTGGCAAGCAGATGATCGGGATGCGACGCTAATCCTGGATAGTAGACCCCCGAAACCCTGCTATGTTGCTCCAGAAACCGGGCCACGGTCAGTGCGTTCTCCTGGTGCTGCTTCATCCGGATTGCCAACGTTTTGATTCCCCGCAACATCAACCAGCTGTCGAACGGCCCTGCAATGGCTCCCGTGGCATTCTGCAGAAACTGCAATCGGGTGTACCAATCTTCGTTATTTACAACAAGGGCACCACCAACCAGATCGGAGTGTCCGCCAATATATTTGGTGGTACTGTGTACCACCAGATCGGCACCCAGCTCCAGCGGCTGTTGAAAATAGGGCGAGGCAAACGTATTGTCGACTACCACCTTTACCCCATTGCGGTGAGCTATTCCCGAAACCTCCGCAATATCGACAATGCGCAATAACGGATTGGTGGGCGACTCTATCCAGAAGAGTCGGGTTTCGGGAAGCAGAGCCTTTGCAAATTCTACCGAATTGCCGCCTACATACGAAAAGCGAATGCCATAGGGCTTGAACACCTGCTCAAACAATCTATAGGTTCCCCCGTACATATCCTCGGCCGCTACCACATGATCGCCGGGTTTGAGCGTCGAAAGCACGGCATGCTCAGCTGCCAGGCCCGAGGCAAAAGCAAGCCCGTACCGTCCGTTTTCGAGCGCTGCCAGGCACGTCTCCAGCGCCTGACGTGTGGGGTTACCAGTGCGGGAATATTCGAATCCCTTATGTTGGTTAATGGCCTCCTGGCGATAGGTGGAGGTTTGATAGATGGGTATAGTTACCGCTCCGGTAGTTGTGTCGGGATCCTGCCCCGCATGGATTGCCTTCGTTGCGAATTTCATATTGCGTTCTGTTTAGGTTCAGTTATTCTATTAGATAAAATTGGGTAATGAATCCTACGGACTCTTCCTTGGGTTATTTTCGATCAACTCTTGGAAACCGTGGTCACGTAACCAGTGGTCGTTATATACTTTTGATAGATATTTACTCCCACTGTCGCACACAAAGGTGACCACGTTTTTGGGGTGCTGCTGCTCCCGGCAATATTTGAGGGCTGCAGCCAACAGGGTTCCCGAAGATGATCCGGCCAAAATGCCTTCGTATCGCAACAGCTCCCGAGCCGCTGCAAAACTCTCCATATCGGTAAGTGTATAGACCTTTTTGGTCATAGAAAAATCGGCAATGTGGGGAATAAAGTCCTCTCCGATGCCTTCGACATACCACGATCCTGCCTCGCCAAACGATCCTTTTGTAAGATAATCTGCAATGACCGACCCTTTCGGATCGGCGACAACCATCTCTACATCGGGTTTCGCCTTCCGAAAGAATCGGGTTAATCCTGTGAGTGTCCCCGACGATCCGATGCCGCACACCACGGCATCGACTTTGCCCTCCAGTTGACGGAAAATTTCGGGACCGGTAGTGGTTTCATGGGCCAGAGGATTGGCCTCATTCTCAAATTGATTTACATAGAATGCGTTTGGGGTCACTCCGGCAATTCGTTCGGCCATATCCTGATAATATTCAGGGTGCCCTTTTGCCACATCCGAGCGGGTCATGATCACCTCAGCCCCCATGGCACGCAAATGGCAAATTTTTTCTCCGCTCATCTTATCGGGAATCACCAAAATCAGTTTGTATCCTTTTAGCGCCGCAACCAACGCCAGAGCCGATCCGGTATTTCCGGCAGTGGCCTCCACCAACACCGAGCCCGCCTTAATGCGACCCGACCGTTCCGCCTCGGAGATCATCGAAAGTCCTATCCGGTCTTTAATGGATCCCCCCGGATTGGCACTTTCCAGTTTTACATAGAGGTTGCACAATCCGGTGTCGATGTTGTGAAGTTGAACCATCGGGGTATTCCCAATCAAATTCAGCACTGAATGCTCCATACTTTTGCACGATAAATAAACCTCCTTCACCCACGTGAAGAATTCTTTTGCAAAGGTACAAGTAGCTGAAATACAATCAATACCATGTTTATGGTATATCTGCCTTATATTGCAGCAGGTAGAGCAGAATGCGGTTTCCGCTCTCCACCTTGTTGTTGATTACGGTATCGGTTTGCAGCAGTTTCGACTGCGCCAGCAGCAGATCGAGATTTTCGGCGTTGAGGGCCAGCGTATTGAACTGTGCCACCAGAAAGATTTCGCCCGGTTGCAGAAACTCTTGAGGCCGGTTATATTGCCGAATCCCGGTAAAGGCATCCACATTCGACATCTTTGCCTTTAACCAGCAGTGCTGCAGCGCGCTATTGCCATTGTAGTGGAGCATGGGGCCGGCCGTAATTTCGGCAATATGCACCACCTTTTTCACCTCGGGATAGGTTTGGCCGATGTAGTTTACGGCCTGCTTGTACGGCCCATACGAGAAGGTGAAAACCGTAGAGGAGACACTTACCCCCAGTACCAGGATCAGAGCCGCCAAAGCGCGGGCAACCCACCTGTTATGCAGATTGGCCAGTAAAATGGCAACCGGAACCGCCGGTAGCATCACAATAGCCATCACATAGCGAGAAAAGAGAATAGATTGCGATACCAGCGTAATGGCGGTAACCAACAAGCGGGTGCACGCAAACAGCCCCACCGCCATCCGGACAGCCCGCCTATGCCCATTAAGCCATCGCTCCCCATTGAGCGAAGCCTGCGGATTGAGCGAAGCCTACGGATGTAGCGATCGTTGCCCGGTAAACCATGGCGAAAAACTGCGATAGAGAGCAAACCCCGTCAAACCCCAACAGAGAGCCATCAGGGCATAGGCCTGCCACGTAGTTCTGTACGGCTCGCTAAAGGGAGCGCCAAAGCAGGAGAGGAGCGTAGCAACACTCACCTCCGGTGCCCAAAATGCCTGTTGCACCTTATTCACCTGCACCTCCACCCACCACAACCAAGGCAGATAAAGAACCGCCGCAACCCCCATCGCATATACATGGTCTTTCCCATTCACCATTAACCGTTCACCATTCACCATTAACCGTTCACCCTTCTCTTTTTCATTAACCATTAACCATTTACCTTTAACCACTAACCATTTACCATTAACCATTAACCATTTACCATTAACCATTGTCAAAACCACCATCACATTGGCAATAAAGGCCGCTGCCAGACTATAGTAGTGCATATACATGGCCATCAGTGTAAACACGAAGAGGAAAAGCAGGTCGCGACGAGTTCCGGTTTGCAAATAGCGCAGCGCGCAGACGAAAAGGCCGGTTACCGAAAAGGCAGCCCAAGTGTACATCCTTGCCTGATGCGAAAAGATTACCGGCATAGGAAGCGCAATCATCATCAGGCAGAAGTAGAAGGCTCCCTTTTTTCCGAATACCCTCTGCCCGGCATAGTAACCCAGCAACAGGGTAAGCAGCAGAGCCATCACCGAGAAGAGGCGCAACGAAAAGGCACTTTTTCCGGCCACAGCCGAAAACAACTTGAGACCCGCATAGTACAAAGGGGGGTGGAGATCGTTTCGCAACTTGGCAGGCAGTTCCCAAAGAGGGCCCTCGATCATAGTAAGCGTGTAGATTTCATCGCTCCACAAATCATCAAACCCCAGATGATAGAGATAATAGAGAGCGGCCAGTCCAAATAGTAATAAAAAGGGGAGATCACTTTTCGACGCCAACTTGCGAGCCCATGTTTCCATACCATAACCTATTAAGCAGGTGTTTGTTATTCGGAACACCTTTTGTTAAAAAAACGAAAATACAACAGAAAAAAAGAGACTATCCTCCGATAGCCTCTTTTTTTTGTTGTATTACCGGGTATGCCCTAAAAATTCAAATCAGTGCGGTTTCACCGGGAGGCAGATATCCACAATAAAGCGGGGTTCTTCGGCTTCGGAAGAGTGGTTGTGGTACAATTCTTCGGTACATCCCTCGCCCGGCTGGAATCCACTGTTGGTAAGCCAGGCGCACATCGTATTCCAGGCCTGCTCAAATTCAGTCTCTTTCAGCTCGAACCGACCCACCGCATATCGACCTCCGGGGAGCGCAAACTTCCCAATCTCGCCCTCCACCTTCACATCACCCTCCACAATAAGGCTGGCATCCTGCCGCACCTTTTCAACGCTGGTAATAGAGGGGTCGTCGTGATACACCGTTACGGTTTTGGTATCGGGCGATACTAACCCGCGGGGACCGGCCCACGCAAATAACTTTTCGTATGCCTGCCCGATTTGGTTAAAAGCCCCCATGTGGCGGCAGTAGATCAGGTTCATGGCCGGCATCTCTTTCACTGTAATTTTGGTGTCCATAATCAATAATTGTTTAAGTTCGACACTGCAAAATTGCTCGTTCACCTGCCGAAACTGTTTTCCAATCTTGCGCATTGGTTGGCAATTCTTGCTATATCTAACGCCATCTTTTACATAGATTGCCTTTGCCTGTTGCCTGAAAACCGAGGCGCTGACCCCAAAGAAGCCCGTAAAAGCCCGGCTGAACGACGAGATACTGCTAAATCCGCATTGATAGGCAATCTCACTCACGGCTGTGCGGGGGCAATCGTGCAACAGCTGCGCTGCCTTTTCCAATTTTATGCGCGACACAAAACCGTTGGGGGTTTCGCCCACGATATAGGTGAAGATCCGGTGAAAATGGTAAGGAGAGAAAGCGGCAATCCGCGCCATCTCCGAGAGATCGACCGGCTTCTCAATGTTTTGGCCAACATAGTCCATCACCCGGTTAATGCGGGCCGTGTACTCCAGCCGGCTCAGGTTGCTGTGCTCCATAGGAAAAATCCATGAATTAGTGCTCTGTTGCTCTGTTGCTCTGTTGCTCTGGTGCTCTAATGCTCTAATGCTCTAATGCTCTAATGCTCTAATGCTCTAATGCTCTAATGCTCTAATGCTCTAATGCTCTAATGCTCTAATGCTCTAATGCTGAATCGCAAATTTGCATATTTTTTAGAAGAAAGAGTTTGCGAATCTTGCGAAACAATTGCAAATATTCTACCTTCGGACATCCGCACATATCTGCCTGTTTCACTGCAATTGCCTCTTCGACATGAAAAGTTTGGCGACCCATTTGCGCGAAGCGCAGCACCAGAGCACTAGCGCGCAGCGCAGCACCAGAGCACTAATCCATTCACAGCTTATGAAGTCCCTATCTCTCCTCCCCATCCTACTCTTCCTTCTTTGTCTGGCTCCGGTAAACGGAGCAGAGGTTCAGCCGTTGCGCAAGCAGTTATTTAACCAGGATTGGAAATTTTTCCCGGGCGATGCGGCTAATGCCTCCGAAGCCGGTTTCGACGATAAGAGCTGGCGCACCCTCGACCTGCCTCACGACTGGAGTATTGAGGGGCCGATAAAGGCCGACCACCCCACCGGCAACGATGGCGGTTACTTTCAGGCCGGTGTGGGCTGGTATCGCAAAAGCTTCGAGGTGCCGGCATCGTGGAAGGAGCATAAACGGGTGGCAATCTATTTCGAAGGCGTCTATATGAACTCCGAACTGTTTATCAACGGCAAGTCGCTGGGGGTCTATCCCTACGGTTATTCCTCGTTCCGATACGACCTCACCCCTTACCTTGAGTACGGAAAACCCAATCAGATTGCTGTACGGGTAGATAACTCGCAGCAACCCAACTGCCGCTGGTACAGCGGATCGGGTATATACCGGCATGTGTGGCTCGAAGTGACCCCGCCTGTCCATATAGCCCCGTGGGGCGTAGCAGTTGCTACAACGACTGCCGATTCTAAAAGTGCTGTGGTATCGTTGAAAACCATTGTGATGAACAGCTCTCCCGGCATGCAAGAGGTTACTGTGAGGAGCTTTATCAGAGATAAAAGCGAAACTGTGGTGGGTTCTATGGAGTCGGTAATCCGG
>JBFWIG010000077.1:0-9636 GCA_050256115.1 Bacteroidales bacterium
TCGACCTTACCGATAAAGGGCACGAACGGCTTTCGGCCCGTACCGGCGATTCCAACTTTTTTGTGATGCCCGATATCGGCACAGTGGTGGCCGATCTGGAGAGAGCCGGCCTTTCGGCCGAGGAGAAGGTTGCGCAGAAGGATGAACTGTTACGTGATTATGCCATTAAGTCGGAGAGAATCCATACCGTTACACAACTGCTAAAAGCCTATACTCTGTTCGAGAAGGATGTGGAGTATGTGGTTATCGAGAATAAGGTGAAGATTGTCGACGAGCAGACCGGTCGTATTATGGAGGGACGCCGTTACTCCGACGGTCTCCATCAGGCCATCGAAGCCAAGGAGAGTGTGAAGGTAGAGGCTGCCACGCAGACCATGGCCACTATTACGCTGCAGAACTACTTCCGGATGTACCACAAGTTGGCCGGTATGACCGGTACGGCCGAAACAGAAGCGGGCGAACTTTGGAATATCTATAAACTGGATGTGGTGGTTATTCCCACCAATCGGCCGATTGTCCGGAAAGATCACGAGGATCTGGTGTATCGCACCAAACGGGAGAAGTACAACGCAGTCATTGTAGAGATTGTCAACTTAGTAGAAAAAGGGAGGCCGGTGCTCGTGGGTACCACCTCGGTCGAAACCTCCGAACTCTTGAGTAGGATGCTCACCATGCGAAATATTAAGCATAATGTGCTTAATGCCAAAATGCATCAACGGGAGGCAGAGATTGTGGCCGAGGCCGGTAGGGCGGGAACCGTAACCATTGCCACCAATATGGCCGGTCGTGGTACCGACATTAAGCTTTCGGCCGAAGTGCGTGCTGCAGGCGGGTTGGCCATTATTGGCACTGAGCGGCACGAGTCTCGGCGGGTCGACCGTCAGTTGCGTGGCCGTTCCGGTAGGCAGGGCGATCCCGGTACTTCACAGTTTTTTGTTTCGCTCGAAGATGATTTGATGCGTCTCTTTGGTTCGCAAAGGATTGCCGGTTTAATGGATAAAATGGGGTTCAAGGATGGTGAGGTGATTCAACATGCCATGATTACCAAATCGATAGAGCGGGCACAGAAGAAGGTAGAAGAGAATAACTTCGGAATCCGGAAGCGGTTGCTCGAATACGATGATGTAATGAACTCACAGCGCGAAGTAATCTATACCAAACGACGCCATGCCCTTGATGGAGAGCGTGTAGGGATAGATATTTCGAATATGATGTACGATGTAGTGGAGCTTTTGGTTAACCAATACCACGAAGCCTCAGATTTTGAAGGATTCCGTCTGGATGTTATCAAATACTTCTCGATCGATATCGATATGCCGGCTGCCGACTTCTTGAAGGCTAAGCCCGAAGATCTTACTGAAGAGGTGATGAAGATGGTCCGGGAGGCCTACGTGCGAAAGTCGGATCTGATGCGCTCGCAGACGCTACCCGTTATCAAAAACGTTTTCGAGACTCATGGATCTAATTATGAGAACATCGTGGTTCCTATCACCGATGGTCTCCGGATGTTCCAGATTCTTACGAACCTAAGAAAATCGTACGAATCGGAGTGCCGCGAATTGGTACGATCGCTCGAAAAGTCGGTGGTCTTGTTAACTGTCGATGAAGCATGGAAGGAGCATCTGCGTGAGCTCGACGAATTGAAGCAATCGGTGCAGAACGCCACCTACGAGCAGAAAGATCCCTTATTGATCTATAAATTCGAGTCGTTCGAACTGTTCCGTACTATGGTGCAGAAGATGAACGGTGATGTGGTTTCGCTGCTGATGAAGAGCCGTATCCCTATCAGAGAGGCAGATGAGGTGCAGAGTGCTCAAAGGAAAAAGCTCGATATGAGCCGAATGCAGACCCAGAAAAACGATTACGGAAGAGGTCAGGGGGAGGCGCAGAGCGCAGCCCGCACGGCCATTCAGAGCGCCGGGCAGCAAGATACCCGCGAAGCGCAAAGACACACGCCGGTTACGGTTGAGAAGCGTGTGGGACGTAATGACCCCTGCCCTTGCGGAAGTGGAAAGAAGTTCAAAAACTGTCATGGCGTAGGAACGGTCTAGTGACGCTGTACGGAATAGTTGCATTAATCAGTTTTTCATGAAACCGGTCAGAGCCTCACTCTTTACCTGGATTCTTGCCGGGATGTTACTGGGAGCCGTTATCGGTTGGATGGCGGTTGAATGGGGCTTTTCCGGTTTTGTGACCACCTATGTTAAGCCCTTGGGTACCATCTTCCTTAATTTGCTGAAGATGATAGCCATTCCGCTGGTATTTGTGTCGTTGGTGAATGGCATTGCCTCGATGGCCAATCTGGCCCGCCTCTCCAGGATTGCCTTTAAGGTATTTGGTCTCTATCTGTGCACCACCACTCTTGCTGTTGTGATGGCATTGGTTTTGGTCTCCTTTATTAAGCCCGGAGCCGGATTCCCCCGAGAAAGCCTGTCGGCACTCAGCACTGAATCATTGCCGCTTCAGGGCGTTGAGGCCGACCCTGGTCTGCAAGATGCCGGCCCTTTGCAGTTCCTTACAGATATGGTTCCTTCCAATCTGGTGCAATCGTGGAGCGATAATTCGAATATGTTGCAGATCATCTTCTTTGCCATTATCTTTTCGTTGGCCATTGTGCAGTTGCCCCGCGAGAAAACCAATCCGGTCCGTGCTTTCTTTGCAAGTATCGACGCCATTCTGCTTCAGATAATTCACATTATTATGCGATTTGCTCCGGTGGGTGTTTTTGCGCTTATGGCAGCGCTATTTACCGATTTCTCCGCTTCGCCGGCCCTTTTTTCCTCTCTGGGATGGTATGTATTAACAGTGCTATTGGGTCTTTCGTTGATGCTGGTACTCATCTATCCCCTGCTAGTCGCGATTTTCAGCCGTATGCCTGTGCGCTTTTTTCTTCGAAAGATGCTGCCGGTTCAGGTGATGGCCTTCTCTACCAGTTCGAGTGCCTCCACTCTTCCTTTTACCCTGAGGCAAACTACCGACCAAATGAAAGTTTCGCCCGAAATTGCCGGTTTTTCTTTGCCAACGGGTGTTACGATTAACATGGATGGCACCTCTATTTATCAGGTGGTGGCCATTATATTTATTGCTGAGGCCTTTGCCATAGATCTCACCTTCTCGCAGCAACTGCTGCTCATCCTGATGACCATACTCAGTTCGGTGGGTACTCCCGGAATCCCCGGGGGCAGCATTGTGATGATTCTGGCAGTGATGTCGATGCTGCACATCCCGCCTGCAGGACTGGCTTTGGTTATGGGTGTCGACAGGGTACTAGATATGTTTCGTACCGTAGTGAATGTTACCGGCGACGTAGCAGTGGCGGTTGTGGTAGCCCACAGCGAGGAGGCTATCGACTACTCAGGTATCGAGCGATGACAGCTCTTTAAAGATGGGTAATCGCAGAACAACCTGTTCAGTTTACTCCAATCTTTACCACCAGTTTTCTTACTTTGCTATTTTCCAGATGCTTTACTCCCGGACGATGGGCGTCGGACGGAAAGAAGATGAAGAAGTTTGCGGGATTAGCCGGTGTGAGTTTATCTGAAGTGCTATGCACAAACAGAATGTCTTTTTCGGCATTGTAGGGGATTAGCGGTGTGGTGCTTTCGAGCGGAACACAACCCATTAACTCCTCGCCTTCAATTACATATTGCAGGTCGAGATAGGAGTTGTGCGCCTCGAACCGGGCATCTTCGGGATTCTTGGTTGTGTATTCCGAAATCAGGGCAAAACAGTTCTCGTCAAGATCGATTCTGCCCAAAGGGAGCGTTTTAAGATCGGTACGACCCAGAAATTCGAACGTCTTTTCCCAACGTTTCGGATAGGCGTAGTAATGAGAGACAAAGGCTTGTAGATTAATGGCAGGATCGGGCGTCAGGTCGAGGCCGCATAGCCAATCTTTTTTCCGGAACCACTCCTCCAGAGCTGTTTTGCTCATGGTTTCGGGGTGGGTGGACAGAGGGTTTGTAGGTTTCATGAGAGGGTAGGGCTTATTGAGAAATCACCGTTGTGTCGTAATAGGGAATAATCTCGTCGAGGCAGATCAGGGAGCTGTTTCCGGCAAAGGGATGGCCATCCGGACAGGGCCCGGGATTTTGTAATTCCAACCGGACAAAGCGGGCCTGTGTCTCAGCAACAGGTACTCTGAGTGTGACAAGCGAGAGTTGATTCTCGAAACTTTTTTCGGCCGGCAATGTAAGCTCGCCCGCTTTGGTATAGGTAACCCCGTTGGGCGAGAGAAAAACCGTGATCCGGGAGGGTAGGTGCACGCATGCCCCATTCCATAAAAGGGTGCCTATGGCAATGGTATTATAGGTGGCTGAGGATTGCAGGGTGAGTTCGACCGATGCATCCGACCCTTTCCACCAAACCCACTCACCATCGGTGTGCCGGTCGGAGCCACGTAATCCGTTGATTAATCTTTCAGGTACGCCTCCGTCGGGAGTTGTGCTCCTGATAGGAGCTCCCGTTGCGGCATGCCACAGGATGGGTAGAACCAGCTCGGAACCTATGGCCGAACCCTGCTTAAAGGTGTTGGCACGAATTTCGGTCTGCACCCCTTGTTGGAGGGATGCGCCTGAAAGCGCTCTGTCGGCACCGGGTCGTTTAAGCAGAAGAGATGTTGTGTAGCGGGATGCGCTGTCGGATGGCTCTGTGCCGTTAGTGGTGTAGCGAATTTGGGCATCACTTCGTTGCGACGAGAGGGTAATAAAGAGCGAATCACCTCTGGCCTCCACTTTGTGATAGATATTGTTATGCGAGTTTCCCGGACTCAGGCCCATTGCCCGGAATCGGGGCGTGAGCAGATCGAGCCGTTGCAGAAAGTTCTGCCAGGCGGCAGATGAAGTATCGGATCGGCTCCAGGCTCTTTCGGAAAATGCAGCTAATCTGGGGAATAGAAGATAGGAAATGTCGGTCCAATCCGAAACAAATTCTGTGGGCAGAGAGGTCTGAATGCCAAACAGATAGTTGGCCGTGATAGAGGAGGTAGATTGGGGAAGCGGTTGGTAATGAAAGATATCGTACAGGGTATTGTCTCCTTCGAAGGTTCGGGGTTCAAACCACTGCGGGCCTTGGTATCTGTTTAAAAAGAGTGGATTTACCGGGTTCAGAATAAAGGGATAACCCAAAAACCCGGCTCGCAATCCCTCTTCGCCCCCCTCTTTCCATGCCATAATCACCGATCCCCGGGGCAGTTTGGCATCGACAAGATCGCCCCAGGCAATCACCTGTCGCCCTTTGCGGATCAGGTAGGAGGCAATTCGTTGCATAAAGTAGCTTCGAAGATCGTCGGTTCCATCGAGCATCTCTTTTCTGATTCGCGATTGACACCGGGGGCATGTGCGCCAATGGGTCAGCGAGACCTCCCTGCCCCCAATATGGATGTAAGGCGAAGGGAAAAGGGCAACCACTTCTGTGAGAATGGCTTGCAAGAAGTAGAAGACCTCCTCATTGCCGGCACAGAAGAGCACCTCCGATTGAGGGCCACCCATCCCTGTGGCAACGGTTAAGGGCTGAGGTGCCACCGGACAGGCCATCTGCGGATAGGCAGCCAACGCGGCCAACGCATGGGCCGGCATCTCAATTTCAGGAATCACCTCAATGTTACGTTCGGCGGCATAGGCCACAATCTCGCGTACATCGCGCTGTGAGTAATACCCGCCACTGGTGGCAATTTCCGATGGCATAGCCGGCATCCGGGCCGGGAAATAGCCATCTCTGGTCACGTTCCAGGCCCCTGTTTCTACCAACAGGGGGTATCTTTTTATTTCGAGACGCCATCCCTGGTCGTCGGTGAGATGCCAGTGGAATTTGTTGATCTTATGGTATGCCAGGAGATCGAGCAGCCGGAAGATCTCCTCTTTGGGCACAAAACCGCGTGCCACATCGAGCATAAAACCTCTCCATCCGAATCGCGGCGAATCGGTTATTTGTACAGGGTTAACCAGAATCTCCCGTTTCTCTTTCCCAACGGGTTGGAGCGTGCCCCCCGCAAAGAGCACCGAATCGACTGCCTGGGGCATACATCGCTGCAGGGTCTGCAATGCGTAAATCAGACCGCTCTTGCTATGGGTATGAATGGTAATTCTATCCGATTTTACGTCGAGCCGATAGGCCTCGTCGGGGAGTGATGTATCGGTAAATACATCGATGGTTTGCGAATTTCGTTCGCGTCGTGCCGGAAGTGACTCCATTTTGGGCGAACCGCCCCATTGAAGCGCCTTGCTTAGCCGGGAGGAGAAGGCCCTTACAATCAGCCTTTGATCGGAGTTCGAGGTGCGCCAGATGGTTTTTGCGGTGAGTCGGAAAGCATCTCCTTGGGTTGATATTTTCTCGGGCAACGGAATGAGGGGAAGGGTACCCTTTGAAGGCTCCTGCGCAAAGACCAACCGGGCGAAGCACAATACCAGTATGCAGAGCAGGCTACGAATCATAAAACAGACAATTAGGCAAAACCACCACCAAAGGTAATGCTTTCGGACGGATTGTTTTACATTTGTTCTGGTTTTGCATCCGGCCAATTGCCGATTCAGAGAATGAAGCGTATGCTCGAAAATAGTATGGAATGGCTTTCAGGAGCCGGATTTCTTCGCCTTTTGGCGGTTGGATTTCTGCTGCTGTGCGCGGTGCTCTTCCTGCTCTGGCTCTTTGTGATTCTCTACGAAACGTTTGTGGGTAAACGGTAACCCCTGCGAATCCAGTTGGCATAACCCACCCCTGCCATGATAGCATAGATGCCAAATAGGAAGGCGGTGGGATAGAGCCCCCTCTCTATGAATAGGCCCACAGAAAAGAGATTGATAAATATCCATAGCCACCACTGTTCCAAATATTTCTTAGCAAGCATCCAGGTGGCAGTAATGCTCATGGCCGTTGCCAGCGCATCGGCCGAAGGGACGGGCGAATCTGTGTATCTGCTTAGCAGATACCACTGAACCGCATACAGGATAAGCGTTACGGCCGAAAGACGAACCCACAGGCGGCGAGTGGTATAACGATAGGCAATACGGTTTGGGGTAGGGGGGCGGTTATACGAAGCCCCCCATACCACCAATCCATACACACTTACGGCAACATAGTAGAGGTTCAGGGTCATATCGGCGTAGAGTTTGGCATGAAAAAAGACCCCCACATAGAGCGCAGAGGTGAGCAGTCCAACGGCCCACATGGCGCGCTTCTGCCCAATCTCGAGGGCTACATAGAGCAGACCCGACACTACCCCAAACCACTCCATCCATTCCATAGACTATGCGCGCTTTGTATTAAAATGAGAGGGCAACGCGTCCCATAAAGTGTCGCCCGGCCTGGGCAAAATAACCGTCATCTTTTTGCCGTTGGCCTTCGTAAATATAAGAGTAAACCCAGCCTTTGTTTTCATATTTGTGGTTCAGGAGATTACTTATCCGGACTCCGCATTCCAGCGCTTTTATCCATTTGGGATGGAAGGTATATCCCACCCACAGTTCGTGCAGCGAATAGGCCTTCAGCGAACGGTCGGCACTCCGGGTGTTGTCCAGGTATTGACGCCCCACGTGCGAGAAGCGCCATTCGGCGCTAAATTGTTTCCGGGTTGCCCGTAGCGAGGTGCTGCCCACTACGCCGGGCGAAAAGGCAATGGTGGTCTCTCCCAACTCATGGGCATCTTGCTGTTCGGTGTCGTAATTATCAACATATTCGGTGAAGTTCTCTATCCGGTTCAGGCTCAGGGTGAGCTGACCCTGCCAGGTGAGCCACGAGCTGATCCGGTAGTCGGCCACCCACTCCATCCCTGTGCGGAAACTTTTGGGTATGTTGGTGGTTAGCGGCTCGCCAATCTCATTGATTCGTCCATTCAGTATAAGCTGATCTTTGTAATACATGTAGAAGAGATTCAGAGATACCGAGATGCCATTTCCCAGGAAACGATACCCGGCCTCATAATCGTAGAGCGTTTCGTGGGTAGGCTTTTCGTTGGGAAGCGCATCGGTATAGTTATTCCGGTTGGGTTCGCGTTGGGCGATTCCCCACGATACAAAGGCCGAATGGCCCCCTTCACCTTTCCACATAAGACCCGCCTTGGGATTAAAAAAGCCAAAAATGTGGCGTTGGGTAATGTCGCGCAAATCGTCGTCGATGCCTTTCATTCTATGACTAATCCAGCGATATTGCAGATCGACATAGCCGCTTAGACCGCCGAACAGAGCCATATCTACTTTGCTGAAGGCCGCAGCCTCCTCCTTTTCGCCCCGGCTCCTGTAATATTCATGGTTGGATGCAAGCCCCACAACCTCCTTTGCCCAGATTACCTTTCCAAAATGGTGGCCCAGATAACGGTTAGCACTGGCTCCCACGGTAAAGCGAGTTCCCTGCGCAGAAGTGTGGTTCAGGCTGTAGATCATCCCGAAAAAGTCGTTGTCAAGCCATTTTTGTCTCACCAGATCGGAACTTTCTACAAGAGATCCGGAGCCGTCGGTAAAGGGCTGAAGCCGATATTTGCTGAAATCGGCGGCGGGTTTATACTCTTCGTAATACCCTTGTCCCGCTGTATAATGGAGGGTGGCGTTACTATTCCATCCGCTTGCCAACTCTTGCGAAAGGAGAAGTTGGTAGTGGGTTTGCCGGTAGTTGTCGGTTTGGTTGTTGTAATAGTTTTCATTGCCCTCATTGTCGATGTAGAGGCCGCATGGATTGAAGGTGCGGTGGGTGGAGAGCAGGGCCGACGATACCCCGTTCCAGGCCTGGTAGGTTTTCTCTCTTCCCGAGAGCGCAACCAGCTTTACCAGTGTATGGTTCTGTTTGTACGTGCCGTTCAGATACCAGGAGTGCAGATTCACAGAGGCTCTATCTACATATCCGTCGCTTTCGACCGAGGAGAGCCTTCCATCGAACGAAAATCCCTTGCCCAGCGTCCCGGTGCCCAGTTTAAGGCTGCTTTTCAGGGTACCGAATGAACCTGCCGAGAACTCCGCTCCTGCATAGGGGATAGTACCGGTAGGTTCGTTCTGCATATTCACGGTGGCACCAAAGGCTGCCGCTCCATGCGATGATCCTCCTACGCCTCGTTGCACCTGCACGCTGCCCAACGAAGCAGAGAGATCGGGCATGTTAACCCAGAACACACCGTGCGATTCGGCATCATTCAGCGGAACGCCATTAAGGGTTATATTGATGCGGTTGGCATCGGTTCCTCTGATCCGGAATCCCGAGTACCCAATGCCCGTCCCCGCGTCGGAGGTGGAGACTAACGAGGGGGTTGATTGTAACAGATAGGGCATATCTTGCCCAAAGGCTTTTTCAGTGAGGCTCTTCTTGCTAATTTCGGAATAGGCCACCGGTGTTCTGGCGGTGGCTCGGGTCGACATTACTACCACCTCTTCCAATTGGAGATACTCCGAAGGAATCGAATCCGAATCGAGAGGCTGTAGTGTTGCGGGAGAGGTGGTTGCTCCCGCCAGCGTGATTTGTGAAAGGAGAAGGCCTGTAATGGCCAAAATTGATACCCTGTTCATGTTGAGAGTGTTAGATGCCCTGCCTGCGATAGCAAGCCTGGAAAGGTTCAACAAAAAAGGGGAGTTCTAAAAGAATACGATATAACGGTGTGCACCGGCCGTTATGCTTATTCCCTGCGTCGGTATGATCCGCATCAGGTTCAAAGGGTAT
>JBFWIG010000078.1:0-9604 GCA_050256115.1 Bacteroidales bacterium
CCGGTGCGTAGGCAGAATTGCAGCTCTTTTACAAGCCTTTGGTTTGGGTGTTGGCTTGTGGGGTCTTGGAAATGTGCTGCAATGTGGGTCAGGGTTTCCCTTCTTCTTTTTGCGGGGGGAGAAAAAACAAAATAAATTCCTCCAAGTTTGCACCGAACTTTTATAATTGCATGTCTTTTTTCGCCTTGTTGCTAACGCCGTGACTATACGTGCCGCGGACTTCCTCTTAGTTCTCTCAGGCTTCCAGCACCGGTAACGTATAGTTTATGTTAGTGGCTTGCTGTTCCTTGTTCAGCTGAACCATCGAAGAGGCTCCCTGATGAACATCACGGAATTCTTCCCTGGCGCAGCTCTGTTCCTTCATTCCCTTTTTTCCCTCTCTTAACCCTTCAATTCCCTCAAATGCTCAAAAGATCCTCGAACCTATAAACCCAAAATCCTCATTCTCTCTTACAGTGGCCACTAACATTTGGCTAAACGCATTGCGCCTATTTTCACCTTAGCCGCATCCGCCACTTTTGCTGTCAGATGCTCCCAATCGATGTGTGTAACCTTTATATTGGTGATTCTGGTTGCCATTTGTGTATGGGTTTACTATTCTGCAGCTGTTGGAGATATCTCACGTTTAGCTCTTTGGTACTGCCAAATTAGAAATATTTCGAAAAATTTATCTTTTTCCGGCGATTTATTTATAAACAGTCGAACTTTCAAAACTATCTGGCGATTTGTATGCAACTGAATCAGCGACAATGGAGAAGTTAGGCGGGGACCCATCGCTCTCAATGAACGCTAAAAAGAGGAGCTGTTTGAGCGAAGCGAGTTCTCCTCTTTTAGTGAATGAGAGCGCTAATGGGTCGCAAAACATCAACCGTCGAGGATTTAGTTACATACAAATAAGTTGCAAAACCTGAGTAAACAGCAACAGTGCCTCCGGATGGGGGCACTGTTAGTATGCAGCGGACTCCGGTTTTGGCTGAGTGATGAGTGATGGATTTGTGTTAAGATTGGGGCGGGGCGGGGCGTTCGCCGTAGGAGAGGAGCAGGAGGAGCAGCACAGAGAGGAGCGAGAGCCAACATCCTATGTAGTGGGTGATAGGCATGGGAATGAGAAAGAAGGGGGCGGTGAGGAGCTGCATTGCGCCTGCCAGGTGTTTAATGGAGTTGTATACAAAGGAGCCTCGAAACAGTCCTATTCCAAAGAGGATGCCGTTGGCGCCCATGATGGCAATGATGAGATGTTGCACCTTGTCGGCTGCCCCGAAGCTCTCCGAAAGCATCGTGACAATAAAAGATAATGGCATAGTGATTAAGATAATTACGGAGGAGAATTTCAGCATGCCGTTTTGAGTTTTCTTTCCGTGGTGATAGAATCCGTAGTAAAAGAGAAAGCCCGACACAATGAAGAGCATAGATAGCGGCAAACGCCATTGCAGGGGAATCGTGGTGATGGGTAAAACGGGTGAGTAAAAGAGCCACGAAAGCATATAAATTATACCAATCAGAACATACACCTGCACAGTGGCGGCAGAATAGAGAGCCGAAAGGGTTTCCGACTCGCCCGCTTCGGCCATTTCTGCCATCAAACCGTTCTCATCGAGATCGAGGGTTTTGGCAATCAGCCGCAGAGTAGAAGGGCGCGGAGCCACCTCGCCCGCCTCAATCCGCTGTATAGTGCGGATATCGATTCCGCACAGATCTGATAACTCCTTTTGCGTGATTCCTTTTTGATTCCGGGTCTCTGCTATCTTCTTTCCAAGGGTCTGCTGTTTCATGGCGAGGAATTATTATGTCGGGTTGTTTAGTATGTCAAAAGTAGGGATGCAAATGACTCCTTTCAAACATCTGCGCATGATTTTGTACGGCATTCGTACGGCAATTTCTATTTTTTTTGAAGATTTCAACCTTTGCCGGCACATTCGCAGCCTATTTTTTGTAGTTTCGATAGATGAAAGCAGGCCCCGGGGCTTAGGGGCGCGAAATGTTTTGTAGGTATAGCGTATATGGAAAATAGTGTTGGAAAGAAAAGTTATCCGGGGTTGTTGCAAAGTTTGGGTATCACTGCTCTGCTGTTGGCGGGTGAGATCGCTTTTTTCCCGGTGATGATGGTGCTCGATAAGTGGGTAGGGCAGGAGGTGGCTATGCTGCTCTATTATCTGCTGGCCATGGGTGTGCCGCTCTTTGTGATTTTGTTGATCAGAAAGAGCATAACCGGTACGCGCACCATTCCGTTTCGGTCCGATCATCTTAAGGCCACTCCCTATGTGGTTGTGGCCACAATCGCTCTGCTTGCAGGTATTGTGTCGCCTCTGGCCGACTTGATTCCTATGCCTGAGAGTATTCAGAAGGCTTTTGCCGAGATTGTGGGTCAAACCGGCGTTTCGGCCTTTTTGATGATGGTGGTGGCGGCGCCTCTTGTGGAAGAGACCATCTTTCGCGGTATTATGCTAGATGGCTTATTGAAAAGATACTCGCCCAAGGTGGCGATTCTGATTTCGAGTGTGCTGTTTGGTTTGGTCCATTTAAACCCCTGGCAGTTTATTACAGGATTGATTATCGGGGCCTTCTCCGGCTGGATTTACTACCGTTCGGGCCGATTGTTCTATTCGGTGATTGCACATGCCGCTGCCAATCTGAGCGGGTTTGTGCTTCGTTTTTTTGTCGACACAGAAAAGATGATGTCGCAATCGACGGCCGATATGTATGGCGGACCCATTATGCTTTTTCTGGTTGTGACCGGTTCGGTGGTACTATTCGGTATCGCTACGATGATGTTGCATCGGATGTTTCCGCCCATTCCCGAAGCCCCCTCTGCGCAAACCGTCCGGAATCCGTAAACCTCGGTAATTACTCTTAATCCTTTTTTACTATGTCCAGAATTTTTCTATTTTCTGTCTTGGTGTTCTTATCGGGCGGAGCACTCTCATCATGCAGCGACAACGACGATAAGGCCATGCCTGTGGAGTTACCGGTGAGATTGCAGACCGAAACCGAGTATTACGACAATGCGCTCGAGGAGTACTCGGTGTATCAATACGACAACCTTGGCCGCGCCCTGGAGGTATCCACCATCTTTGGTGCGGATGATGCGATGAGCACAAAGTACTATCTCTATTCCGACTCTCTGGTGCTGGGTTACGAATACTCTACGTTCGACGACATCCCCTATATTGAGACCCATTATCTGAATGGCCGGGGATTGGCCGACTCTACCGTGTTTCGATACGACGGCCAGGATCGTGCGGTAATCCGGTATTTATACAACAACCAAGGGTATAAGGTGCGCAGCGAGTTTGCATCGAAGCAGTTTGCCATGTACTTCGAAGATCAATACCAGTATGAGAATGGGAATATGACCCGTCTGGTGATGAAGATGGTTTTTGGTACCCCCGATCCGGAGGCGTTGTCGGTGGCGCGTCTGGCCGAATCTTTGCGCTTTTCCCCTTCTGTAAGGGAGCGGCTGCTGCACCGGATTCAAAGCTGTGGTCAACAGATCCGAGAACAGGAACTCTTTCAGGATACCCTCTACTACGAATATCTTCCTCAACGCAATACTTTGAGCGATCACAACCGGGGTCTTCTCTTTCAGGGTCGTCCCAATACGAATCTGGTTTCGAAATATACGATTCAGAATGGACCCGATCGCGAGGTCTATACGTACGAATACCTATTCGACGGGAAAGGCCGTGCCATAAAACAGTACGAGCCCGACGGGGAGAGTGCCTATATGTCCGACTTTTCGTACACCGAATAATTGCCTAAGAATAAGCCCTATGCCAACCCCCGTATCTACCTGTTTGTATTGTCAGAATAACGAAACATTACATCGCTTAATGAGTAAGATCTGCGATTTGGAAGTGTCGCAACTCTTCTTGTTTAAAGAGCAATCGCACCCGGGGCGATGTAATGTGGTGTATAACCATCATGGCGTTGAATTTCATGAGTTATCCGATGCACAACGCGATGCATTTATGCGCGATGTGGCGAGGGTAGGAAAGGCCATTGCTCGGGCCTTTAACCCGGAAAAAATCAATTATGGCGCTTATGCCGATACCCTGTCGCACTTGCACTTTCACATCGTTCCAAAGTACAGCGATGGATATGGTTTTGGCGGCGTTTTCGAAATGAACCCGCAACGTGTTACCCTCTCCGAGGCTGAGTATAGCGATTTAATAAACAGAATTAAAGCGGCATTGGTGTAGCTGTGGGTCATAAGGGCTATTCTCCATTTGCCAGAATGGGGTACACTTTTATGGCCTTGAAGGTGACTTTTCCTTGTTTGGCATAGAACCAAAGGGTATCGCCACGCTTTTGGGGCAGTCGGTTTACCATGCAGCGCTGCTGGTTGATGCAGACGTCAATGATGTCGTCTTTCATGATGATTTCCACTTTGAAAGGGGCATTCAATCCGGTTACCCCTTCGATACGGGTGTCGGCTAAAGATACCGTTTGATGGTTGGCCGAAAAGGCCAGTTTGTAGCCTTCAGAGGCCTTGTCGGAGGCTCTCAGATACAACCCGAGCTCCTCGTTAAGGCCCTCGGGACTCACTTCGAAGGTTATACGGCAATCGGCGGGAATCTCTTCGGCATGAAATGCGCCTACTGAGCCCGGAGCATCGATCAGGTATTGGTTACCCCCCTTGCGGCTTTTGGTGTCGAACAGCATCGTAAAGTCGATTTCTTCGCCCGTGCGAGGCATCATCTCCTTCACAAACGTGGTTCCGAGAATGCCGTTGTCGAGCAGTACCACTTCGCGAAAAAGTACCGAACCCCCAAATTGTTCGCCACCCTGGTCGCTCTGGTTGTTGCGGGAGGGGATCCAAGAGGTGGCGATTCTGCGATCTTTGGTAAATTCTGCGGTTTTTACCACGTTGCTCCAATCTTCGTTAAAGGGCTGAAACGGGGGTTGAACCCACGGGCCCCAGGGCTTGTCCGACATGAGGTAGTGACTGTTGCCTGCCTGAGAATAGAGCAGATAGTACTTTCCTTTCCAGGAAAAGTAGTCGGAACACTCCGGAACCTCTTTCTGACCGGTCAGCACCGGCTTCTCAACCTCCCATGTTTGCAAATCTTTCGAAGAGAGATGCACCAGACAGCCCTGATGCGCATCGAGTGAATTATCCTGGTCGGTAGACGAGGAGATGAGCAGGTGTACCGTTTTTCGATCGATGACAGCCTTAGGATCCCGAAAGTTACGCTGACTGTATCCCGGCGCCGAGGTATAGAAGGGGTTCGGTTTTTGCTTCTCAAACAGGATGGCGTCGTCGCTAACGGCATAACTTAATTGCTCGTTTACCTTACCCTCCGAATCGAGCAGCCGAGTGGCATAAAAGGCGTAATACTTTTTGTCGTCGTATACCACCGAGCCGGTGCAGATTGACTTCTCCCACGGTTGGTCAATGCCAATTACTACCGGATGGTGTTCCCACTTCTCTAAATCTTTTGAGGTGCTCAACACCCATTGGTGGCCGCCCAGGCCATCCAGTGCAGAGTGGTGCCCCTGGTCGAGGAGCCAGTACAGATAGAAGCTCTTCTTATAAAAAAATGGCATACAGTCGCCCACAAAGAGATTGTTGCCTTTAGGGGTAAAATACTGCAGGTTTGTGGCGGGTTGCAACGCGGGATCGTAACCCGTTTGCATCTGTGCGCGGCTGCTCTCCAGGCCCGGCAGGCAGAGCAGAATAATCAGAAACCATCTCATAGTAGTAGGGTAGTAGAGGGTAGAATTATAGACGAAAGATAGTAACTTGCAGTGAATTGAAAGTGCTTGAGTATGCAAAGAAGAAAGTTTTTTAAAACCGTGAGTTATAGCGCCGCCGGCGCTTTGTTGTTGCCGAATTCGGGTGCGCAGGGTGCTCTGCCCCGGGTAGAAGAGGTATCCCCGGTTTTGCCCCCAAAAGAGGCTTCGGTTCGGGTCGACGGGCAGAGCGTTTTTGTGGAGACCGCCACGTTATCCGCCTCCATCGAAAAGGGGGTATTAACCTCCTTTAAGAGCAAACTTACAGGCGAGGAGTTTATCGAAAAGCCCGACACCCGCACCTTCCGTGCACTGCAGTTGCTCTACCAGAATATGGAGATGATTCAGGTAAATGAGGAGAAGTTCGGTTCAATCGAGGCCTTTCAACTCTCCGAAACGCATGCCGAGATCCGTTTTCACAGCTGGGATGGCGACGGGGTGATTGCCATCTCGGCCGATCCCGAAACGGGCGATCTGTTGGTTGAACCTTCCGCCTTTTCGTCGCGTGGCGGCGTGTTGGCCTGCCGTTGGCTTATTTCGGGGCTAAAATCCTCGCTCGAGTTGGTAGCGCCTCTTTTTCAGGGGGTTCGATTACCGCTGAACGACCCCTTGATTCGAAACAGTCGTTGGGGCTGGCCCTATGGCTGGGAGGCGGGGTTGGCCATCCTGCAATCGAAGGAGGGGGGCTTTTGGGTTCACACCCGCGACACCCGATACCGTTTCAAGGCGCTCCAAACGGGCATTGCCTCCGACCCTTACGCCCTGGGTTTTGATAGTGAGGCGTATGGCCCTGTGGAGCAGAATCTGAGTGCCGGTGGTCTCTGTTGGCGGCTTAATGCCTATCGAGGCAGTTGGCAGGAGCCTGCCGAAGCTTACCGGAAGTGGTATTGGCATGCGTATGGTTTAGAGGCCGAGGAGCGAAAGCGGCAGCCCTGGATCTATGATCTGAAACTGGCGGTGTCATGGTGCCCCGGCAGGCCGGAGATTCTCGATGCACTGGCCAAACGGGTTTCGCCCCAAAAGGTTTTGCTCCATTTTCCCAATTGGCGAACCGATAATTACGATGAGAATTATCCTGCGTATGTGGCCAGCGAATCGGGTAAAGCTTTCATTGCCAAATGCCGGCAAATGGGCTTTCATGTGGCACCCCACTTTAATTCTATCGATATGGATCCTTCGCATCCGGTCTATTCGCGCTTACGCGACTTTGAATACCGATCGGTTGGTTCGGGACAGAGGCAGGGTTGGAGCTGGTACAATAGCACTCCTATCGGGGTGCCTGAGTCGAATGGAAATTTGTTGAATAATCGCGATAAAAAGGTGATGGTGAAGATCCATCCCGGTTTGCGCCTGTGGCGCTCTATTTTGGGCGAAAATATCTTACAGGCATCACAGCTCTCCGCGCTCGATACGGTTTTTATTGATGTGACTCTCTGCATGTGGAATCTGCGTAATGCCATTGTCGAATCGCATTCCACAATCGAGGGAATGGATCTGCTGATAAAACATATTGCCTCGCTCGGGAAGGGGCTGGTGGTAGGTGGCGAGGGTTTGAACGAGATAACGGCTCAGGGGCAGTCGTTTGCGCAGGCTCACCTCTTTAACAGCCACCATAACTCCATTTCGGGTTTGGAGCGCACCGGCAATTGTAACCTGAATGAGCTGCTCTTTGGAAAATTGTGCCGTACCATCGGGTATGCCAATCTGGGCGGTAAAGATGACAACGAGGCGCTCCGAATGCGGATACATGCCGAACACGGAGCCATCCCCACGCTCACCATCGGGTCCGAACAGGAGATTTTGAGCCCTAATCCCGTGGTTGCACAATTGCTGGAGGCGGCTTCGCGCTAAAGAGCTATGGTTTACTCGTAGACCACTTTTACCAGCGAAACGGCCTGTCGGGCCGTATTGGATTGCTATTCAATCCGTTTGTCGGCTATTTCGGAGAGGGTGATATCTTCCAGTAAATGACAATCTTTTATGAGCAGATCTTTCACCGATTCGAGCACCAGGCGGGGCGCTCCGTCGGGTTTTTGCAGGGCGACATTTCGCATTTCGGCTCCGTTTACATGAATCAGTTGCATGGCAGGGCGTTGCTCCGAGCCAAGCACCTTAACCGAGATGTTGTTCATCCGGATGTTGTTTACGTGGCGGATAAAGAAGCCGTACGAGGTAATGACTCCGAACTTCTGCGGTTCGGGGTAGGTTTTTTCATGTTCGGGCACTACCTCCGGAACCGGGTTCTTTTCGCGATCGAGCGGTTTGTACCAGATGCTGATGTTGCTGAGCGTGATATCCTCAATGGGCACTCCCGGTATACCACTGATAATCGAAGAGAAACGTGAATCGGCGTTGTAAACCACCACATCGTGGATTTGAACTCTGCGGAGTGCACCGGGAGCTGTTCCTTCGGGGCCGCGCATCCTGGCCCCGAGCCTTAGGAAGAAGGGGGAGTTAATAAGGTCGCGCATCACCAGATTCCCAACGGTGATATCCTCCAGAATGCCCCCATCTACCGTCTCTAACGCCAGCCCGCGGCAGTGTTCGAATACGCAGTTGGAAATGGTGATTTTTTTGAATCCGCCGTTCGACTCTGTTCCAAATTTGATGCGTCCGGTAGGCCCTTCACGGTCGGGAACCAGATGCCCTTCGTTACGCAGGTAGGTGCCGTTAATAAAGGTTCCGCGGTCGTAACCGGTTACCTGGCAGTTGGCAATGGTTACATTCTCGGTGGCCCGGGCATACCCCAGTGCATAGGAGCTTTTCAGGCAGATGGCATCATCGAAAGGGGAGTTCACTGTGCAGTTCGAGATTCGTACGTTCCTGCAGCAGTCAATATCCATCCCGTCGCGGTTGGTATCGATTTTCAGGTTGTCGATGGTGAGGTTATCTACGCCGGTGGCAAGGATACAGAAGTGCCCGCCGTAAAGCATGGTAAAATCTTTCAGAATTACGTTGCGACAGAGTTTCAGGGCAATCGCTTTATTGCCAATGGGTGCTCTGTGGGGCCCCTCGCGCGTAAGTCCCTTTCCGTAGATGGTTCCCGGCCCCAGAATGGAGATGTTTTCCAGGTTTTCGCCCCAGATCAGGCTGTTGTGCCAGTGGCTGTGCCCAAAGTCCTGATAAGCATTACCTGCACCCGGATCGGGGGCGTCGTAACCTATACTGTCGATGGGCGCGGCTGCCAGAAGGGTGGCTCCCTGGTCGAGATAGAGCGCAATATTGCTTTTAAGCCGGATGGAGTAGCTGGCATAGGTGCCGGCCGGAAAGAATACGGTTCCTCCGCCCGCGTTAGAGGCGGCTTCAATGGCATCATTAATGGCTTTCGAATCGATGGTGGTGCCGTTTCCGGTGGCGCCGAAGTTGCGAATGTTGTATGCGTGGCCGTTTTCGGCCATATTCGCAGCGAGCAGCCCCTGCGAAAGCAGGCCGGTAAATAGAAGGGCAAGGAGGGCTCTTTTCATAGATTGGACATTCTATAGATCTAGTTCAACTGTTTTTCGGCTTCGGGGATGGGTTTATGCGAAGTTATCTATTTTTTCCTAACGCAATAGTTGTAACTTAGTATCGCTCTATTTTTCAAGTAATGCCAGACCTGTTATGATGAGAGACCGACTTCCGCTTATTTTTACGCTATTACTGTTGATTATTATGGGTTGTGCCAAGCGTCAACCCATTGGCGATTTGGCCCAATTGGCCGGAAAAGAGTTTGCGCTTCCCACCGGCACAATGGCCGATCAGTTGGTGCTTTCGCGTTTCCCCGATGCCTCCTTTCAATATTATAATACGGTGATGGACGCCTGTTTGGCTGTGATGACCGGAAAGGCCGATGCGGCTGCGTACGACGAACCGATTCTGAAGAATATTGCGG
>JBFWIG010000079.1:0-9517 GCA_050256115.1 Bacteroidales bacterium
AAATGATTGAAAAACAGCAAAGTGCGAAAACTACAAGGGGTGATATTTTGTAGTTTTTGTAGTTTTTTGTAGTTTTAAGTTTAGTTTGTAGTTGGTTGTAGTTGGGTGTAGTTTTGCGCCGGGTGTTTGTAGTTTTCATAATTGCCTGTTTTTGTTGTTTTTTGGGTTTGTAGTTGGGTGTAGTTGGGTGTAGCTGGGGTTTTTTGCCTTAAAAAGGCAGGTCTTTTTCGTTGGTTTTTGCAAGTGGGTTATTTTCAACATTTTGAGAATTTGGCTGAGAATTTTCCATGTTTTCCTGGTTTTCGTCGATTTCTTCGGTTACGATGTTGATGCCATAGTTTTTCATTATCAATTCGTAGTGGAAGGTGTGAGAAGTTGTGATCTGCCTGGAAGATCTTCCGCTCATATTAAACTCGGTGCTATCGCCCTCTTTCATAAGGAAAGGGCATGACGATTTTTTGCCGAGGTATTCTTTGGAGGTCATAAGGTAGTATTCGAGGGTTTTTACCGGGAGCACGAAATCGCGGGTGGTTGCGCCGTGCTTGCGGTATTTCTGGAATACCCTTGTGTGGTTCATAAAGAGGACTTTGGTGGGGCAATCGAAAGAGAAGTTATGGTCGGGGAACTTGACAGAGGTAACGATTTCTACCCGGAAGTCAACCTTTTCGATCAGCTCGCGCTCTTTAACGAGGAAGTTGAAAATTTCCCAGAAGTTTGCAACGTCGTTGGTCCGTTTAGTTTCGGAGTTTTGCCGCACGATAAGCGAAACGGCGAGCTGCAACAGCTGAGGATATTCAATGTGGGTGATTACCTTATCCTTTAAGGTATAGAAGGCGGCGATAACGATGGTCCAGTTGCGGAAGATACGATCTTCGATGATGTTATCGCCGAGGAGTTTGTTGATGTCGGTGCAGACGGTATCGTAGTTTTCAAAGAAATTTTCGAGGAAGTATTTGCGGTGCGCAATAACTTCGTGGGTGAGGTGTGTAACGCCGGCGTTGAGGATGTCTTTGAGCTGGTTGAATCGGAGCTTTTCGTCGTCGGTATATTCGGTTTGGGTGAAGGTGAGGAAAATGAGGCGGGAGAACAGCGCTATGTCGGCGGTAGGCATTTCCTGACCGGTAAGCATGAGGCCGATATCGACAGAGGTTGTTTCCTTTTTTTTGTCTTTATCCATGTTCATGCGGGTGCGGCCGGTTCCGTCCCAAATGCCTTTGAGGAATTCTATTTTTTCAAACTCGACGTTGTTTTTATATTCGTCGATGTGACACAGTGCGTTGGCGTGCTGTGCGATGTGATCGGCCAGTGCGGCTTTACTTGTATTGTTGATGTTTGGTCCTTTTCCGAGCTTTCCGAAGAAGTGGAGCATTGATATAGCCATTTCGGTTTTACCGGCGCCCTTTGGGCCGAACAGGTTGAGGATAGGGAAAAATCCGAAGCGGCCGGCAATAATATCGCGGAAGCAGGTGGCAAGGAAGAAACAGTAAGTTATCTGGGCGTTGGTGCCGAATACGTCCTCGAGCTTCCGCACTATTTCGTGCATGGTGACGGCCGTGGGCTGATGTACGAATTTACGTTCGGACACATAGAGAGAATCTTCGCGTTCGTAGATTTTGGAAAAAGCCGGGATGTAATAGTTTATTTCCTTGTGAGAAACGATTCCATACTCGTTGACCGGGGAATAAGATCCGTTGAAGATGCCATTGCCCCAGGCCCAAAAGCCATGTTTCTGCCAGCCGAGTTGTTTGATTTCGGTGCAGGTTTCGGTGTTTTCGTAGATGTAGCGTTTGAGTTTGTTGAGTTCAATTTCGGATGCTTCCCATAGGAAGTTTCCGAGGGATTCGACGCGGAGGCGGAACGCCTGGAGGCTGATAAGGTCTTTTTGGGCCAGCTCGATTACCTGAGTGTATCTAAACTCGTTGGTAATTACGAACAGGCGTTTTGAATCGATTACGCTCTGCACATGAAAGAGGGGTTTCATGGTGAAGTTGGATCCGCGGATAACGCCTTTGTTGGTGCGGAAGAAATACTGGTTGTTGTCCTCGAAGAATCCGTATTTCTCGAAGTCGTTGGCATCGACGTGCTCGGGAATAATTTCGTGATCGTGGGTTTTTTCTTCGGGAGGGGCATTGAGTTTATTGATGGCTTTGATTTCGTCGGTCCAGGCTTTTTTAGGTTTTATGATTGCGGAAACCTGCTCGATGTAGAGTTCCTGGGTGGATGAAGGGAAGCGGGCAATAAGTCCGGAAACCTGAGAAATGATGGCTTGTTTAACGTCGGGGCGTTTGGCGGCATTTGCATTGTTGAAGCAGGTCCAGACGATAAAATCGGAGGTAAATTTTTCCTCATACTGATAGAAGTCATTGACAGCAAAAAAGGAATCGGGATCCTCTTTGGTATCTTCGGCGACGGGGAGCGTAATTACATTGACAAACAAACCGGCCTGAATGAGTTTTTGGGCGTGGCTGTTTACGGCATTGGCGCCGGCGGAATCGCCATCGCCGATGATTGTGACGGAAGTACAGTTTTTGGAGAGGAATTCAACCTGATCTTTGGTGAGGCTGGTGCCGAGGGGGGCGATGGTATTGACGGGGCCGACTTCCTGGAGGCGGATAACATCGGGATTTCCTTCGACGAGGTACGCTTTTTTTGTTTTGCGGATTTCGGTAATGGCGGTATTTATTCCGTAGAACAGGCTGCCTTTTGTGAATATTTCGGTTTGGGTGGTGTTGATGTATTTGGGATTTTTTTTGTCGGTTTTATTTCCGAGGGAGCGGCCGGAGAATGCGACGGGGCGGCCGTGGATATCGGTAAGCGGGAACATGACCCGGTTGCGGAATGTATCGAAAATGCGGTCGCCACTTTGGGAAAGCAGTCCGATGGCGATCAGGTCATTATTATTATAGCCTTTTTCAATGAGGTGGTTATGGAGATCGTGCCAGGCGTCGGGGGCGAAACCGATGCCCCACTTTTGAATGATTTCGGGGGAGAATCGGCCGGAGATATAGGCGAGGGCTTCGGTGCCCTTTTCGCTGTTAAGCTGGCTGACGAAAAACTGCTGCGCCTGGTGCATGATGCCCAAAATGGATTCGCGGCGCTGTTCGGCTCCGGGGTCAGGTGCCGGCTGGTTGGCGAAGTCGATCTGCAGGCTATGATCTGCCGCAATTTCCTTACAGGCGTCGATAAACTGCAGGTGTTTGTGGAGCATTACAAAGGTGATTGCATCGCCCCCGGCTCCGCAGCCAAAGCATTTGAATGTGTTTGTGCGGGGAAATACGACGAAAGAGGGTGTTTTCTCGTCGTGGAGCGGGCAACATGCTTTATAGTTTACCCCGGCTTGTTTGAGGCTGGCATATTTGCCGATGATGTCGGCGATAGGTATATCGTGTATTTGGTCGAGCATGGTACGAGATTTAAACCCGCGGGGCTACCGGTGCGCCCCACGGGGAGCAATTAATTTATTTAGCCTGTGATATACTTTCGAGCAGTTCCCTTGCCTGAGAGATAAGATTTCGGGAAGCCTGGCAAGGGATATCGACCGGGACAATATCGAAGGTGATAAGGAAGGTTTCGAGAAACATGGTGAGTTTAGCGTGTTCATCGCGCAGGCGGTTGATTTCGTCAGGTGACATTTCAGGTTCGTTGTTTTCGGGCAGGTCGGGCATAGGATTGAGTTTACAGGTTTTTACAAGGGTATTGGTTCCATTCAACGCCGTCGATTTCGCGGCATACAGTCCCTTTACGGAGCGGTGACATAATGGCCACGGGATAGGTGGCATTTTTCATTCCGAGGCCGTTGACGGGGAGGCTACCGTCGAGGGAAACGAGTTTATCGCCGTGTTTCATCCATGCCTTGTTTTTCCACTGCTCGAAGTTGTGGTACATTTTAAAGGCAGGCAGGCCGGTATTTGAATGAATACAAGCGGTGTGCCAGCTGCCCCAGCTTTTGAAAAAGAACGGTACTTTAGCACTTACGCACTCGTGCAGGATATTTTTAACCCACTGCGGGTGCATGGGGGTTGATTTGTTACCGGTCATACCGCCGAGGATAACCCAATCGAGGTTTTCGATAAAGGTGGTAGTACGCGGGGCGAGGAGGTTGAGAAGCCAGCCGCGGTCGATGGCGGTGGTTTTGGTGAGGGATACGGGGCCGGTGAGGGGTTCGAGGGAAACGAAGCGTATTTTAGCTTTGACCTGCATAAGCAGGGGGATGCGGAGATCGGCTTCGTGCTGATCGGAGGCGGAAACGCCGAGCCAAATATTGTCGGGGATAGTGTCGAATTCAGTTTCGCGGAGCCAGGCATTGACGAAATTGAGCATACGTTCGGGCTGCTTTGTAAGCAGGATGTAATTATGCTGGCGGAACCGGGTCATTTTATCCATAACATTCCAGAATGGATCCATGCCGAAAGCAGGGTCGAACAGATCGCCCATAGAGGCGACGAAAACGAGGCGGGGGGTGCGCCATTTTTCAGGCTCGAAGAAGAGTTCGGGGTGTACTGTGGGCTGGAAGCCGTTTTTGTACTTTTCGCTGATTTTAGGATTGGGGTTGTGTTTCATGCGATTGGCAAAGCTCCTGGCGTAGCAGTAGGGGCATCCTTTGGAGCATCCGGTTACAGGGTTCCAGACGCTTTTAGCCCATTCGATTTTTGTTGACATAAGGTTGATGTTTGGGTTTTTACTGGTTATTTCGGGGCACGCGTCAGTAAGACGCGCGCCAACAACAGACGCGCGCCAACTGTGGGTTAAAATGGCAGATCGTCTTTAGCCTCGGATGATGTTTCGAGGGGTTGGGCTGGGTCGATGTCGGGATCGACGTTAGGGCTGGAACTCCAATCGATCAGGTTTCCGATGATCGGCAGGTTGTCGATCTGGTCCTGGCTCATTTTTTCGCGCTGTTCTTTGGAGAAACTTTGCTTGATGATGTGCGTTTCTTTGCTTTCGGGTTTTCGTGATTTAAGGGGAAAAGCAATAAGGTCGAGGCTTTTTGTTTTGGTGCCTTTGAAGATGTGGTTTTTTTCGTATGGAAGGAAGATACCTTCTACCATGTCGCCATTGCGGCCGCGCACTTTGGTTTCGATATGCACGAGCGCGGCAAGGTTGATTTTGATGTTCGCGTTTTCCATGTGGTTTTGATGTTAAGGGTTGGGTTTATTTTCAGGGCACGCGTCGGTAAGACGCGCGCCAACTGTGGCGATTATTTGTTGATATTGAGGTTTGGTGCTTTATGGCCGATGTGAAAAGCGATTCGCGCTTCGAGCTGCGTTTTGAGGTTTCGCTTGCGGTTAAGCAAAGCCTGAGCCTTCTGCAGGGAGAGAAGGTCGTCGATCAGGTTGAGTTCGGCGAGCATTTCGTGTTTATCGGTGATGCCATCGGTTTTGAGCACCTTAACCCAAGCGGGGAGTTCTTTAATTGCAATTTGCTGAAAGCTCATAGGTTTGTGGTTTAGTGGTGGGACAATGGGGGCACGCGTCAGTAAGACGCGCGCCAACTGTGGCTATCTGAACAGGTTAAGCTGACTGAGTTTTTTCTTACTTGTTTTGCTGTCTATTACTTCGACCTCGTGCAGGTACATTGTTTCGGCGCTTGTATCGAGGAGAAAGCTGGCCAGTATCATTTTTGTGCCCGTGTAATCGTTGAGCATTTCCTGTGCCGCCTGCCTGGCCTTTTCATGCGATTTGTATATCTCGCCTTCGTGTTGCTGATACCTTGAATCGATGGCAAAAACCACGTACCTGAGATCTGTAATGTCCATGCTTAAAATGTTAATATTTTCGGGGCACGCGTCAGTAAGACGCGCGCCAACTGTGGGTTGATTATCCGGGCATTACCGGCTTATGTTCCATTTTGCGTTTGTAGGTTTTAAGACCGTCGGAGATTTGCAGGTAATTGCGCCAGGCATCTTCCGGGGTGAAGAAATGAAAGATCAGGTTGCCGCCGGTTTGGATAACTTTTACCTCGTAGATTTTGCCCCTGGCAATGTAGCGGGGTTTGATCACTTCGGTAATGTTCGCGTAGTTGATGGTGAAGTATTTCCATGTATTGTAATTGAAAATTAGCATGGTGCTGGTTTTTTCAGGGCACGCGTCGTTAAGACGCGCGCCAACTGTGGGTTGATGATTATTGTTCCATTACCTGTGTCAGTAAAACCATAATATCTCCGATTGTAAAGAGTGATTTATGGTTTTTATCGTAATGAACTACTATAAAATCTTTCGATTTGAGCGCCATCAGTGTAATGAGTAATCTTTCAAGTACAAATGGCCGGTACAATTTGCCATTGAATTTTACGGCAGCATATTCAGATTCCATGCGGATCAGGAAGTTCATGTCATCGCTCATGCCTGTACCGTCACACTCTTTGCATGGTGACGCATGGCCGCAGTGATCGCACAATATTTCGCTGGTGCCTTTGCATTTGGGACAGGAAGTGCGCATGTATGTCCATTTCACATCTGCCAGTAATGTTGACAGCACAGAGATGTTAAATTCAATATCGAGCTTTTCGGCTTGAGTAAACCCTTCATACATACTTGTAAGGTCTTTGGGGGCTTTTTCGTTGACTTTATAATCTCTGCTCAACAGTTTTGCGGGAATTTTAATCATAGCATGTGCATCGGTAGCATAAACATATTCACCGATTTTGAAAGGGGTGTGGAACTGTGGCCTTAGTTTGTCATCGCCGGTGAAAAGGTTCAGAATGTATTCAAAAATGGTGTTTTGCATTTTAGAGTTATTTTGAAGGTGTGAATAAATGCGGTTTCAGGAAATCAGGGCAGCCGGTTTTGCTGATGGATTTGAAGGAGATTACCCAAACCCAGGGGTTTGTTTCCCACGATCCCGGGTCATTAATTTTATTCCAGAGTTTTTTGAATGAGCTTACGTATGATGCTGAGATCATAAGTACGTTTCCGTTTCCTGACGACCCTGCTGTGTCAAGGTCAACGCCTTCTGCAAAGGCATCGCCCTCGTTGATGTCATGCAACCTTTCGAGGCGGATTTCTTCTACCTGCAGGAAGATCCGGGCGGCTTCTTTGGGCATGTGGATGGATGGGCGCCATCCTGCTTCTGTACATCCATTCCAACCTGCCATGTGACAGTATTTTTCAAACCCATGTTTAATAGCATTTTCACTTCTTTTTTGCCAGGCTTCGCGCACCCACAGGATATCTCCGGGTTTTCCGTAGGGGCATTTTACCTGAATGATGTCGGATTCGGCGGGGTTATCGTAACCTGCAGGAGCAAAGGTGTAGCGGCCGGTGGCGTGGAGCACAAGCGACTGTAAATACCAGGCACCGGGATCCTGGTTTATTTTATCAAGTCCGCGGGTGCGGCGGGTCATTGATTTGCGGTTTTCGGTAATTGCCCGGACCATGCCGGTGCCGAAAAGGATGGGGCGGAAAGTGGGGGTGGTGTTCATTGCTGTGGGGGTTGTTCGTTTTCGGGCTGGCCGATAAAACTTTGTATTTGCTCGATCAGGTGGTCATTCGCCATGACGAGGGAAGATGAACCGGCCCAAACGTTTGAAGCGAGAAGCTGTTGAACAGCCTGTTCGAGCAGGGATGTAAGGTTTCTGATTTTGCTTTTCAGCCGTTGATTTTGTTTCCCCTGGAGGTCGGAAATTTCGATGTGGGATTTTGCCATCGGGACCCATTGCCCGGGATCGCTGATGCCGGCGCAGGCGTTTACGCAGGTAACAATTCGCGCAGCATTAGCCTCAACCTCTTCTGCAGTCATTCCAACACAGGGAATTATTGACGCGATATTTGCAGCATTGGTTGATTTCGCTTGCAAAACGATCTGGCTTTTTTGAATATCCTGGCCGATATTTCCCACGTATGTCCAGGGAGTTGGGGTGTGTTTCGATTGGCTCATTATTCTCCGGCCTCCCTGCCGGTTATTTTGCAATATAAATGGTTGTAGGCCTACTGTAAGTATGGAATCCGGTGTTATCATCTGTCTTCCAGTCTAAAACATTCATTGTGTTCGGTTCTTCTTCGCAACTTATTGCATAGTGAATCTGACAGCCAGCAACTATTACATGATTGTCATCGCTACCAACTTTGGCGAACCAGTTACTGCTATTCCGATTTGTTTTTATTCCGAGAAAAGCATCTTCAACTATTTCAACCTCTCCCCATACTGCCCTATACGACATGCCGTCTGGGGCATAAAACCAAGCATCAGTTGTTATTAGGTATTTTCCTTTCATTTTTCTCCGGCCTCCCTGCCGGTGGGTTTATTTTGAAGTGAGTAGTTTTGCTTTCAGATAACACGACCAACAACATGGAGTTCCTGTATCACCTATTTGGAGCCATGTTCCGGAGGCTACTTTTCCTGTTTCACAAAATGGGCACTTTTCATTTTGCTCAACTATTTCCTCTCCATAAACTCTTATAGGAACAGCAAGTAAAACCTCGTTCTGCGTTGGGACTTTCAATCCAAGCTCATGGCATTTTGACCTTATAAGCATCCATGCGCCTGTTTTACTTATTGACCAGGCTGTAAATCCGTGTATTGTATCTCTGTATAGTTTTTGTTTCTTTCTCACCTTGTGCCGGCCTCCCTGCCGGTGGGTTTGGTTTTAGTTTGGTTGTGATGCCCTTAATGTAAAATCTCGGACAAGCGGCATTCGGTTTTAAAGTGGTCGGTTGCTGTCTGACACATATTTTCTCTGATGATGGCCTTATCGACCTCAGAGGATTTCCGATATATTTCGGATGTGGAATTGTCTAATGTCAGTCTGCCCCTCATTATGCCGTTTGTCTGACGGATAATAAATTCCACGGGCGTTGATTTTTTGCCGGTTTCGGTTTTGGGTTGGTTTGCCATAATTATTGTGATTAACATTGTTCGTGATAGTGGGGCGGCCGCTTGATAAAATAATGAGCGGGCAAAGGGTTCTCCCGGCGCAAGCGGGCGATAAGTTCATCGGCAGGATGCGCCGGGATGGCTATTTTCCCGGGGCGGGGCCTTTTTCTTCGGTGGTGGTGGGTTCGGGAACGGGCAGCGGCTCCGGCGCCGGGGGAATACCGTCGTGTTTGCGATGGGTGTACTTTCGCTTAGGTGCTGGCTGCTCCGTGGTGTTGTGGCCGCGCTGGCGGTGGCTGAATTTTACCTGACAGCTTGTGCTGCAGAAGCGATATGAAGGCTTCGGTACCGGCTTGCCGCAAAGCTCGCAAACCCGGGGGGCTTCCGGTTGCTGGTTGCCGGGTTCAGGCCGGACTTCGTTTGCCGGCAGGGCTGATTCTGTTATTGATTTCGCAAGCAGTGAATTGAGGTAGCAGATTTCTTTGTCTCGCTTCTCAATTTCATAAGGGAAATCGATCTGAACCTGTTCCAGCTTTTTTTCGAGGTTGGTGTTTTCCTCGTAGATTTTAAGGA
This sequence comes from Bacteroidales bacterium, assembly GCA_050256115.1. Lineage (GTDB taxonomy): Bacteria > Bacteroidota > Bacteroidia > Bacteroidales > UBA4181 > JAQVSH01. The sequence goes on from JBFWIG010000079.1 coordinate 9,385, forward strand.
AAGCCTTGCACATGGCGGCAATGGATTTCATAAATTGTCTATCCATTTTCTGCCTGTTTAAAGAGTTTAAGTTTTGGGATTTCGTTGAACGTTTCGAGGAAAGCCTTTCTGGCATATTGGTGCTCCCAGTTCC
>JBFWIG010000080.1:0-9501 GCA_050256115.1 Bacteroidales bacterium
ACCCTTGGTACCCTTTTGGAGTACACACGCTTTCCAGGCGTGCGCCTTCGACCACTCGGCCACCTCTCCGGAACGACTTCCCTTGCGGGTTTGGTCTTCGGGGGGCGAAAATACGATTTTTTTTGTTTTCTCTGCCTGTCAACGCAAATTACTATTCTATTTCGTGATGAATGCGGGTGCTGGCATGTTGTGGCCGGAAATGGGCTTGAGATTCTTGTGGTTGTTCCGGTAGCAGGTTCGAGGCGCTCTCGGGATGACGGGTTATGAGGTGGGAAGTTGGAAGAGGCGGCGGGCGTTGGCGGTGGTGATGCTGGCTATCTCTTGGGGGGGGGTGTGGAGGAGTTCGGCCACTTTTTGGGCGATGAGGGGAAGGTAGTTGCTCTGGTTACGCAGGCCGCGGTGTGGGACGGGTGGAAGCCAGGGGGCATCGGTTTCGAGTACGAGGTGTTGGGGGCCTACAGCTGCAACAACTTTTGCCATGGTGGCGTTTTTGTAGGTGACAACGCCTCCGATGCCGAGGTAAAAGCCCAGGTCGATTACTTTTCGGGCCTGGGCCTCATCGCCGGGGAAGCAGTGGAATACACCGGTCAGGTTCCCTTTCTGTTTTTGTTTTATGATCCGGTAGAGGGGGTCGAAGGCTTTCCGACAGTGAAGTATGATGGGCAGGTTATGGGCGATGGCCCAATCGGTCTGAATTTCGAGGGCTCGCTCCTGTTCGGCTGCATAGGTGGTGTCCCAGTAGTAGTCGAGCCCGGTTTCGCCAATGGCCACAATAGGGTGTTGGCCAAGTTGTTGTTCCATTCGGGTGAGGATCTGCATAAAGTCGGGGGCAACTTCGGTGGGATGTAGGCCTGTTGTGGCAAAACAGTAGCCGGGGTAAGCCGCCTGAAGGGCGAGGAGGGGCTCTGTTGTGGCCAGGTTGATGTTGGGCAATATGAGGGCCTCAACGCCTGCCGCTTTTGCCATGCCAACTAAGGCCTCCCGGTCCGGGCAAAATTGCTCATCATAAAAGTGGGTGTGGGTGTCGATCAGTTGCATTGGGCAAAGTGATGAGATGGGCTGTGATGGAATAGCCGATAGGGTAGGCAAAGATAAGAGGAAGGGGTATAAAATCATAGAGGGGTCGTCTCCGACCCCTCTAATCAATCATCAATCATTATAACAGCTGTGACACAAACCTTAGTTACTCTTACTGCGGAAGGCTATACGTAGCCTTGGTCGAGCATGGCATCGGCCACTTTTACAAAGCCACCAATGTTGGCTCCCTGAACGTAATTTACAGTGCCATCAGGTTTGGTACCATATTTTACGCAGGTGGCGTGAATGTTTACCATAATGGAGTGGAGACGGGCGTCAACCTCTTCTCTGCTCCAGGGCAGACGCATGGAGTTTTGGGTCATCTCGAGACCCGAGGTGGCAACACCACCGGCGTTTGAGGCCTTGCCGGGAGCGTAGAGAATGCCTGCTTTCAGGAATTGCTCAACGGCTTCGAGCGTAGAGGGCATGTTGGCCCCTTCGGCAACACAGAAGGTACCGTTCTTGAGCAGATTTGCTGCATCGTTTCCATCAAGTTCGTTCTGGGTAGCACACGGCAGCGCTACATCGCACTTCACGTTCCAGGGACGCTGACCCTCGAGATACTGGCAACCGTATTTGTCGGCATAATCTTTCATTCGGCCGCGACGTACATTTTTGAGTTCAATTACGTAGGCCAATTTTTCGGCGTCGATGCCGGCAGGGTCATAAATAGACCCGTTCGAGTCGGAGAGAGTTACCACCTTAGCGCCCATCTGAAGGCATTTTTCGACGGCATATTGAGCCACATTCCCCGAACCGGAGATGGCTACGATTTTGCCCTTCATGCTGTCGCCACGGGTTTTAAGCATCTCTTCGGCAAAATAGACAGTACCGTAACCGGTGGCTTCCGGACGAATAAGGCTACCGCCCCAATTGATGCCCTTGCCGGTGAGAACTCCGGTGAACTCGTTGCGAAGCCGTTTGTATTGACCGTAGAGGAAACCGATTTCGCGACCACCCACGCCAATATCACCGGCGGGTACATCGGTTTCAGCGCCGATGTGACGCGAGAGTTCGGTCATAAGGCTTTGGCAGAAACGCATCACTTCGTTGTCTGATTTTCCTTTGGGATCGAAGTCCGATCCGCCTTTACCACCGCCCATGGGGAGCGAGGTGAGACTGTTCTTAAAGGTCTGTTCGAAGGCAAGAAACTTCAGAATGCCCAGATTAACCGTGGGGTGGAAGCGCAAGCCGCCTTTGTAGGGGCCAATGGCGCTGTTCATCTGAACCCGGTAGCCGCGGTTGATTTCGATTTCACCCTTGTCGTTGGTCCAGGGGATACGAAACATAATCACTCTTTCGGGTTCGGCAATTCTCTCCAGAATTTTTGCATGCTTGTATTTAGGATTTTCCTCAATAAAGGGAATCAAGCACTCGGCCACTTCCTGTACGGCCTGATGGAATTCTGGTTCTGCGGGATTTTTGGCAATAATCTTTGCCATGAACTGAGATACTCTGGGATCCATAGATGATAATTTGATAGATTAAGTGCTGCAAAAGTAACAATAATCAATTATTATCCGATTTTTATGCGGAATTTTTTGCATTTTGCTACAAAAAATGGTTTCGGACCCCTTTCTTACAGTTGATACGATTGTCCCGGCAGGCTTTTCAGCGCTCCTTTGATAACCAGCTTCATCAGGATTTCGGCGGTTTTCTGTATAGAAAATCCCAGTAATTCACCTATTTGATCTATATGAAGGGTTCGCTCTTCCGAAAATAGTGCCATTACCTGTTGCTCATCAGGTGGCAGAGCCTCGTTGAGAAATGCGGGTGAGAAGGGCAGGGTTGGTTCTACGGCTTCTGCCCGCGAGGTGGTGAGATCCCAATTGAGCGCTACGGCTATATCTTCCGAACACTCTACCATACGCGCTATTTCTGTCTTGATGAGCAGGTTGCAACCTTTTGCATAGTAGTCGGAGGGCCGGCCGGGAACGGCCAATACCTCCCGATTGTAAGAGTGAGCCATTGTGGCAGTTCGCATGGCACCCCCTTTAATGCCCGACTCCACCACAATTACGGCATCCGATAATCCTGCTATAATGCGATTCCTCCGTACAAAATTGGCTTTGGCGATGGGGTCGGACGAGGAGAATTCTGTGAGAAGAGCGCCTGTCTCGGTAAGGGTTCGAGCCAGCGAACGATTATTGGAGGGGTAGATGGTCTGTAGCCCCTGCCCCAGGATGGCATAAGTGGGCATTCCGCATGATAGTGCTGCCGTATGGGCAGCGGTGTCGATCCCTGAGGCAAGTCCGCTCACTACACAGAAGCGAAATCCCAGGGTCACCAGGCCTGTTATGAGGTTTCGGCAACTCTCCTCGCCATGACGGCTGGCTCTTCGGGTTCCCACAACTGCAATGACCTTTTCGAAGGTTGGGAGGGTTTTCCCCCATTGGTAGAGCAGTAAGGGGGCATCGGTGCACTCCCGTAACCGGTAGGGGTAGGCATTGTCGGTAATCCAGATGGGACGAATCCCCTTTGCGAGGATAAATTCTACTTCGCGCCAGGCTCGCTTCTTTAGTTGGCTGCTGCGGGCTCCCTCTGCCAGATGGGGAGGAAGTTCCGGGTGGCCGGACAGCAGTGCTCCGTCGTTGGTGAGTATGGCTTCCGGCCCCCCAAATTGCTCGAGGAGGAGCTGCCCTGTTTTCGGGCCGCAGCCGGGCAACATACAAAAAAGAATTTTGTAATAGAGATCGGAAGGGTCTATACAGAGTTTGTCCATACAGATAGTGTGGGGGGGGAAACGTGTCGGGGGCAAAAAAAGCGATTGATGGCTATTCCCGGTTGCCTTTAGGCCTCGAAAATCCACCCCGATCAGACAGCTCTATCCTTTGCGAAATCTGTCGAGTTCTCTTTGGGTGTCGCGCGATTTGATATCTTCCCGTTTGTCGTAAAGCTTTTTGCCCCGTGCCAAGGCAATTTCCAGTTTGGCCAGCCCGCGGTCGTTAATAAAGAGGTGGGTGGCAACCAGTGTCAGGCCCTTCTCCTGGCTTTTTTTCAACAGTCTGTTGAGCTCTTTTCTGCTGAGGAGTAACTTTCTTTCGCGCTTAGGGTCGTGGTTATTTACGGTACCCCACCAATACTCGGCAATGTGCATTCCCTGCACGTAGAGTTCGCTGCCGTGAAAGGCACAGTAAGCTTCGTTGATGGAGGCTTTGCCCATTCGGATCGATTTGATTTCGGTACCAAACAGCTGAATGCCTGCCACAAATTTTTCGAGCAGTTCATACTCAAATCCGGCCCTCTTGTTCCGTATATGTACTTGTGCTGCCTCCATCGGGATGGTTACAATTCACCCACAACGGCGTGGGTAAGGGTATAGATAAAAGCACAGATTACCAGGTAGATAATGGTAGATACAGCCGTGAACTCCACCCGGCTTGCCTCCTGCATTCGCAATAGAGGGTTGAGTCCGGTATAGAAAAGCCAGACCGAATAGAAGCCGAAGACTTTAATCAGGATAAAGACGGGAAACATGGCAGAAATAGTGGTCACTATAAAGAGGGGAACCAAAGCGTAGCAAAGGAGGGTAAAGGTGCCTTGAAAATCTTTTGGCAGGCGGTAGTTGGGCAGCGCCTCCTTCAGAATCCAGGCAGTAACCAGCAGACCTCCGCCCTGAACCAGCACCGCTGCTGCCATCTGACCCACCATGTAAAGCGGCGAGAAGATGAAGCGAGAAGTAAAGAGATAGCACCCTATGGCAGTTGCCAAAGCAATCAGGATAAGGAAAGGCTTTAGAAAAGCGTGAAAGAGTGCCTTGGGCGAGAGATGTTCATTGTCGATTGTTACCCAGGTTTGCACGGGTTGGGCTAACAGTTGGCGAGAACGCTCAAAAACAGGGCGAAGATTTTTCATGGCGTAAATTTGGTTCGGCAAAAATAAGGTTCTTTCTAATGTATTGGGCAACAAATGCGTTATTTTTGCCCCCATGATCGGAAAGGACTGTGTTTGTGGTAATTATAACCTATTGGTGATTTTGGGCCCCACTGCTTCGGGGAAGACCCGACTTGCGGCCAGGGTGGCTTCCAGGGTGGGTGGCGAGGTGATCAGTGCCGATTCGCGTCAGGTTTATCGTTGCATGGATCTTGGAACCGGCAAGGACTATTCCGACTATTGGGTCGGCGGGAAGCAGGTGCCCGTCCATTTACTCGATATAGTAGACGCCGGATATCACTATAATGTGTATGAGTTTCAACGCGACTTCCTGCGGGTTTTTCGGGATATCACGCAAAGAGGCGTTTTTCCCTTGCTCTGCGGGGGATCCGGGCTCTATCTGGAGGCGGTTTTGCAGGGGTATCGCCTCACAGAGGTGCCTCCAGATCCGGTTTTGCGAGGCCAACTGGAGATGCTCTCGCAAGAGGAGCTCACTGCGCGTCTTGCAAGTTTGCGTCCGTTGCATAACCGCACCGATTCCGAAACCCGAAAACGGACCATCCGGGCCATCGAAATTGCGCTGTATGCCGATGCACATCCTTTCGAACCCAACGACTATCCGCAACTTACCCCGCTGGTGGTAGGTCTGCTGCCCGATCGTGAAACCCGTCGGGAACGGATTGCCCGTCGTCTGGAAGAGCGGCTGGGTGCCGGTTTGATTGAGGAGGTGCAGGCGTTGCTAAACAGGGGGATCTCGGCCGAAGGGCTTGAATATTACGGACTGGAATATAAGTATGTGACCCGTTATCTTACCGGATGCGATAGTTTTGACGCCATGAAGAGTCAGCTTACCACTGCCATCTGTCAGTTTGCCAAACGGCAGATGACCTGGTTTAGGCGTATGGAGCGACAGGGGCAGGTGATTCATTGGATTGATCCCTCAACTTCGATTGACCAACAGATAGATAGCGTTTTGCGGCTCTTACTGCCCCTAGAGATGAGCGGGGCGGATGCAAAATGACCCTAAATATTTGGTGGTCCCAACCCTTTTCGTATTTTTGCACCGCTTATCCCCGGTGAGGTGGGTGAGTGGCTGAAACCAACAGTTTGCTAAACTGTCGTACTGGTAACGGTACCGGGGGTTCGAATCCCCCCCTCACCGCCAACTGCCTGAAAGGGTGTGCCGAAATAACGGTGCACCCTTTCTGTTTCTGCTCCGCTTTCCCGGCACACATATTTTTTCGTGATCCGGCCTTTTTTTTGTTGCAATTTCATAACTTTGGAAGATATAACCGTAGGCCGATTGGGTATGCAGAAAAAAAACAGCTCTTCTAATACTATTGGTTCAGAGATTCTTACCGAAGAGATTCGCGCACTGGGCGTTTTTGATCAGGAGTTAGATGATATGCTCAATTGCATAACACATCTGGCTGCCGTGATTTGCGAAGTGCCGTGGGCATTTATTGCCTTCTGTGATGTAAACCGAACCTGGGTGCGGTCAAGTCACGGAATGCGGGCCGAGTGGTTTGCCGACGAACTGAAAAGTTGCAGACATGCCCTGAAAAACCAGGGGCTCTTTGAACGTAAGGGTATTCGCGGGCATGCCCTGTTTGGCAAAGATTTTTCCCAATTGTCGGAGGCAGGAATCGATTTTCTGGTGGCACACCCGTTAGTGTCGGACCATAAAATAGGCGTAGGGGTATTGGCTGTTGCAGACGCTCAGCCCAAGATGCTGAAACGTTCGCAGCGCGAGGCGCTCCGCATTTTGTCGCATCAGGTAGTCTCGCTGTTGGAGGTGCGTCGCCGCGAATTCGAATCGCGGGCCCTCAATCAGGCCGCCGGTCTCGAAAAAACCGTGGTGAAACCCAACGATCCTATCAAAGCCGGAAGCGAGTACTTTTCAAGTATGAGCCATGATATCCGGACGCCGATGCATGCCATTATCGGGTTTACTGATGTGCTCAGCCAGACGCCCCTTGATGAGAGTCAGCGGGAGTATTTGTCGTCGGTTCGTTCGGCCGGAGAGGATCTGTTGGGGGTGATTAACGACATTCTCGATGTATCGCGCCTGCACACCGAAGGGCTCTCTATAGAGAGCATTCCCTTTAGCATTGGGAATGTGGTGAAGGGGGTAATCTCTACCCTTAAAGAGAAGGCCGAATCGAAGGGATTGGCCCTTACCTGGCATTTGGATGAGGCCATTCCCGAGACCGTAAGGGGAGATAGTACCCGTTTGAGCCAGATTTTGATTAATCTGGTGGGCAGCACCATTAAAACCACGCTTTACGGAGGGGTTACCCTTTCGGTCCATTTGGTAGGTTCCGACGCTGATAGGGTTACATTTGGTTTTTCGGTAAAGGATACCAGTAAGGCGTTAGGGCAACATCGGGCCGAAGTGTTGTTTAAACATCTCTCGCCCGGACAGGCCGAAATGTACCGTCATTTGGGGGTAGCCGCGCTGGGCACTGATATTTCAAAACTGCTGATCGAGATGCAGGGAGGTAAGATTGCCTTCTCGAGCGAAGCCGGGAAGGGCTCTGATTTCTCGTTTGTTATATCCTATAAATCTTGTGATATGAAGGCCGAAGAGGCGTCGGGCACTCTGCCGATCGATACTTCGGGCTATGGAAAGGCCCGGATTCTGTTGGTAGATGATAATCATCTGAACCAATTTTTGATGAAGAAAGTGATTGGTTCCTTTGGTTTCGAAATTGAGGTGGCCGGGAATGGTGAAGAGGGGGTAGCTTTGGCCGGATCGAACTCTTTCGATTTGATTCTGATGGATATACAGATGCCTTCCATGGATGGCTATCAGGCCACGGAGATGATACGCAACAAGCTGGGAATAAACACACCCATTATTGCGCTTACGGCTCATGCCATGGAAGACGAGAAGGAGAAGTGTCTGAAAGCAGGCATGAACGAGTACCTTTCGAAACCCTTTAAGCAAGAGGATCTTCTCAGAAAGATCTCCGGTTTCCTGAAGCCCATAGCCCAAGAGCAGCCTAAAAAGAGTGACTCTCAGGAACCGACGGTTTGTGAAACCTCTTCGGAGATAGATCTCTCCTATCTGCAAACGCTTTCGGATGGTAATCGGCTTTTCGAAAGTGAGCTGTTGTCGATGACCCTTACCCAAGTGCTTTCCGATGCCGACAAACTGGAGAGGGCTTTTTCGCAAGGCAATGTCGATGAAGTTAAGCGAGTGGCTCACGGCCTTAAATCGTCGGTTTCGCTCTACGGCGTACCCGATTTGATGCCCCTCTTAACCCGCATCGAGCAACAGGCGGCAGACTCCGCCACCGGCGGGAGCGTCAGAGAGTGGGTTTGTCAGGTAGCGCAACGCATCCGAAATTGCCGGCCCACCGTCGAAAAATATCTTGCCGACACAAACAGTTAAAAGTGCTCTGGTGCATCGCGCTTCGCGCAAGAGCAGAGCCTCTTCTTTTTTCGCGCTTGCGCGTGCTTGTCGTTTCGCGCGCAGCGCAGCACTCGAAGCGCGAACGCGCTTCGAAGCACCAGAGCACTATCCCTCCGCGCTTGCGCGTGCTATCTCATTCACCATTCACCATTCACCATTCACCATTCATCATTCGCGCGTCAGCGCATAGTTGTTTTTTCCAGTAGTAACGCCGGTTCGTCGGTGGTAATGACGTCAATCTCTTGATTGAGGAAGTACTCCATCTCGTCGGGGGTGTTTACGGTCCAGACGTTGGTGGTGAGACCCAGTTCGCGGGCACGTGCAATCCAGTCGGGGTTTTTGCGAAGGATGCCAAGATTATAGTCGAAACCGGTGATTCCCTCCTTTGCCAGAAATTCGGGGGTGTAGTTGCCGTTGAGGTAGGCCACTTTGGCGTAAGGATCCAGAAAGAGGATACGCCTCACTATGTCGAAGTCGAAACTGATATACTCTACCCATCCCTGACTTCCGCTTTTTTGCACCATCTCTACAATTCGATCGGTGCAGGCCAGACCGTGGGCTTTGCTCACCGACGAACGCTTATTCTCTATGATGAGCCGGGTGGTATTGCCGGTTTGGGTTTGACGCAGGATGTCGTGCAGAAAGGGGAGAGGCTCTCCGTTGGGGAGAGGTTTGTTCCGGAGTTGTTGGGCGGTAGCGGTCTCAACCTTTACGCCCAGGTAGGTGGCGTCGTGGTTTAAGAGGATGAGTGAGTCGGCGGTCATGTAGAGATCGATTTCGGATCCCGCACACCCCAGATTTTGGGCTTCGACCAGCGAGGCCATGGAGTTTTGCGGCACATTGGCCGCCTTCCAGGCCCCGCGGTGAGCAATGGTTTTGTTGGTGGCAAATTGATCGTGTACCAACACAAAGTCTTCGGTTCCCAGGATGAGATCGTCTATTCTGGCTGTAATCGAGATACGTGCAGTGGACATATCGCGGAGTTCGTTCCGCGCTCCGCTCCTGACCATCAACGCTCCATCGCGGATACGGAAAAATTCGGTATCGTTACCCTAGAGTTCGAAGGTACAATCTTCAAGATAGCGGCCATCGGAATATCGCCATTGCAGTTGGCCCAGTGAGCGAGGCCCGTC
>JBFWIG010000081.1:0-9303 GCA_050256115.1 Bacteroidales bacterium
GTGCTCTTCCGATCTAGATCTTATGGCCGATATCCTCTTTGGTAATCCCCAGCAACTTCTCCACACCCAGTTCTACAGGAAGCCCATGGGTATCCCAACCCGCTTTACGCTCTACCAGATAGCCTTGCATAGACTTAAAGCGGCAGAAAATATCTTTAATCGTTCTGGCCATTACATGGTGAATTCCGGGCATCCCGTTTGCCGAAGGAGGGCCTTCGTAAAAAAGATAGGGACGACGCTCCTTCGCGGCAGCCAGGGTTTTGGCAAAAGTGCCCTCTTTTTCCCAGCGTGTCAAAACCTCTTTGTTGACCGCCGATAAATTCAATCCTTTATACTCCGAAAACTTCATTATAGTACAGGGTTACATGCTGATACCGGGAGTCCGGCATTTACCACCTTTATAGAACCCGCAAAGATAGAGAAGTAGCGTAAATAATCAACGAAAGCACCCCCTCAAAAGGCGTTTTAAGCATTATTATGATAAGTTTCAAGGCCCAACAGAGCCAATTCCGCCAATTATTGATTACTTTTGTGACCTTTGCAGGTGATCATTTCAGATGAAGTCTAAAGAAATTGCCCTTATACAGCGAAAGATCCGGCTCTCCCGCGCCACGTCGGTCTTAAGCATGTCGCTGGTTCTCTTTATGTTGGGAATGGTTGGCTATCTGCTTTTAAATGCCCGCCATATCTCACAATACGTGCAGGAAAACGTGGGTATTACCCTCATGCTGCAAGAGGAGCTGACCGGAAAAGAGGTGGAACAGCTACAGGCCAGGATTGAAAAGCTTCCCTATGTACGCGCTACCGAATTTATCTCGAAAGAGCAGGCTGCCCTCGAACTGCAGGAGGAGCTGGGTAAGGAGTTTGTAGACCTGGGGTTTCTGGGCTATAATCCGCTGTCGGCAGCTATCGATATCCGGATGAAGGCCGGATACGCCCATCCGGACAGTCTCGGGAAGCTGGTTTCGCAATTCAGTGCATGGAAGGGTATTGAAGAGGCTGTTTATCAGAAGGCTTTTATCGAAGTAATTAACGAGAATATTCGTAAAGTGAGCCTGGTCTTTATTCTCTTTTGTGCGCTTCTGCTATTGATTGCCTTCTCGGTAATCAGCAATACCATTCGCCTATCGGTTTACGCCAGGCGGTTTACCATAAAAACCATGCAGTGGGTAGGGGCCACACATGGCTTTATCCGCAAACCGTTTCTGAAAAACAGTATCGGTTTGGGTATCTTAGGTGCCTTGCTGGCCAATATTTGGCTAATGCTTCTTATTTACACTGTCAGTGCACAAATGGGGGGATTCGTAACCCTGAACGACTACACCTCTATGGGCATCCTGTTTGGCTTTATCCTCCTTATGGGTGTTTCGCTTACCTGGATCTCAACCTACTACTCGGTAAACAAGTATCTGAACACTTCGTCCGATCTGCTTTACTATTGATTTTATTCCATTTGCTTTACTCATATACACCCTATATCCGTATGATGCAAGAGATAAAAAACAATCAGGACAAACCGGAATTCGCCATTGCCCCCGGTAACCTCAAATACATCGGGCTGGGCGTACTCATCGTGATTGTGGGGTGCCTGCTGATGGTAGGGGGAAAAACAGAAGATCCCAACCAGTTCAGCGAGGCCATTTTCAGTTTCCGCCGTATCACGCTGGCTCCCCTGGTCATGATTGCCGGCTTCACTGTGGTAGGCTGGGCCATTATGCGCAAACCCAAAAATCAGGCATAACCGCGCATGCATTGGATAGAAGCACTCATCCTGGGGCTGGTTCAGGGACTCACAGAATTTCTGCCCGTAAGCAGTAGTGGCCATCTGGAGTTAGGAAGCGCTCTCCTGGGCACCGCAGGAGAGGAGAATCTCCTTTTTGCCGTTGTTGTACACACTGCAACCGTGCTCAGCACGCTGGTGGTTTTCCGGAAAGAGATTTTTCGATTATTGATAGGTCTGTTTCAGCTAAAGATGAACAACGAAACCGGCTATCTGCTGAAAATCGGGATCAGCATGGTTCCCGTTGCTATAGTCGGGCTCTTTTTCAAAGAGCAGGTAGAGTTGCTGTTTGGAGGAGGCTTACACATTACCGGAATGATGTTACTGGTAACCTCGTTTTTACTCTTTTTTGCATGGAAAGCCAAACCCCGCGAAAAGGAGGATATCTCCTTCCGTGATGCCTTTCTGATAGGAATCGCCCAAGCCTGCGCTGTAATGCCGGGTTTATCACGCTCAGGTTCGACCATAGCCACAGGCCTTTTGCTGGGGAATAAAAAAGAGGGGGTTGCCCGATTTTCTTTCCTGATGGTGCTGGTGCCTATCCTTGGAGAGTCTTCTCTGTCGTTAGTCGATGGCAGCTTCTCGGCCGCTGAAACAACCCTGCCGGCCACCACCCTGGCAGTGGCCTTTCTGAGTGCTTTTTTGGCGGGTTGGGTGGCATGCAAATGGATGATATCGATAGTAAACCGGGGCAAGTTGCACTATTTTGCCATTTACTGCTTTCTGGTTGGACTACTCACCCTCTCTATTCACTTTATAGACTGATACACCCCGCCTACATACCCTTTGAAACACCGGAATGGATTTTATAGAAGGAGAAATACTTGTATTTGATAAACCTTACCAATGGACGTCGTTCGATTTGGTGAGAAAGGTCAGAAATAGTCTGACCAAAAGATTACACCTTAAGAAACTTAAGGTTGGCCACGCCGGAACGCTCGATCCTCTTGCAACCGGAGTGCTGGTTATTTGCACCGGACGTGCCACAAAACAGATTGATACCCTTCAGGCACAAATAAAAGAGTATATTGCCACCATAGAGTTCGGGAGAACTACCCCCTCGTTCGATCTGGAAAAGGAGACCGATGCTGTCTATCCCTTCGCCCACATCACACGAGAAGCTTTGGAACAGATTTTGCAGCAGTTCACCGGCAAATCGAACCAGATTCCTCCCCTGTTTTCGGCAAAAAACCTGAGCGGTCGGCGAGCCTATGAGTTTGCACGCGAAGGATCGGATATGCAATTAGAAGCCAAGCCTATTGAAATCTACCATCTCTCCATCGTATCTTTCCAACTTCCTACTGTGGTTGTGAGGGTAACCTGCAGCAAAGGGACCTATATCCGTTCACTGGCCAGAGATCTTGGAGTGGCTATGCAAAGCGGAGCCTGTCTTACCGGGCTGCGACGAACCCGAAGCGGCGATTATAGTGTGGAAGAGGCATTGACTCCTGAGGCTTTCGAACAGCTCTTGCAAAGCGAAGGTTTCGTCCTTTGATATTTCCAACCGCTCCGAACAATTCGAAGCGGTTGAGTGTTGTTACAAACCTGTACATCTTAGCAAACATTAAAAAAACCATCCATGAAACTCTCTCAGTACCAATTCGAACTTCCCCAGGAACTTATTGCGCAATATCCGGCTGTCCACAGGGATGAATCGCGATTAATGGTATTACACCGGGACTCCGGCAAGATAGAGCACAAGGTCTTTAAGGATATCATTGGATATTTTACCGAAGGCGATGTAATGGTATTTAACAACACCAAAGTATTCCCTGCCCGCTTATACGGAAATAAAGAGAAGACAGGTGCCGAGATTGAGGTATTCCTGCTTCGCGAACTTAATCGGGAGCAACGCTTATGGGACGTTCTGGTAGATCCGGCCCGAAAAATCAGAATTGGAAACAAGCTCTATTTCGGCGAAGATGATGTTATGGTTGCCGAGGTAATAGATAATACCACCTCACGGGGAAGAACACTGAGGTTTCTCTTCGACGGAACTTACGAAGATTTCAAATCTACGCTCTACTCTTTGGGCGAGACACCTCTTCCCCGATTCATATCGCGTACAACCACGCCCGAAGACCGTGAACGATACCAAACCATCTTCGCAAAACACGAAGGGGCCGTTGCTGCACCCACTGCCGGCCTTCACTTTAGCCGAGAATTACTGAAACGTTTGGAGATTAAAGGGGTAGAAAGAGCCGAAATTACGCTCCACGTGGGGCTGGGCAGTTTTCGCTCGGTCGATGTTGAGGATCTCACCAAGCATAAGATGGACTCCGAACAGATTGTAATAGACGATGAAGCTGTGCGGATTGTCAACACCGCCAAAGAGAGGAAATCGCAGGTATGTGCAGTGGGCACTACGGTTTTAAGAACCCTCGAAAGTTCGGTATCTACCACAAACCGACTGAAGCCCTTTAATGGATGGACCAATAAGTTTATCTTCCCTCCCTACGAACTCGCTATTCCTACCAGTATGGTCTCCAATTTTCACCTGCCTCTCTCCACCTTGCTAATGATGGTATCGGCGTTTGCAGGTTTCGAGGCACTCACTGAGGCCTACCAGGTTGCCATCCGCGAAAAGTATCGCTTCGGCACCTACGGCGACGCCATGCTCATTCTGTAAGACACGCGTTTATGAGGGATCCGCTCTCATCGCTCCTGCTGGTTAAGAACCACAACAGGCTGCACCAGATAGACCAGTTCCGGCGTCGTCCGGAGGAGGTTCAGCAGAGAGTATTACGTGAATTAATCCGACAAGCGGCCAACACGGAGTGGGGTCGCAGGTATAATTACGACTCCCTGACCCATTATAGCCAATTCGCTCAGACCGTACCTCTGCAGAGTTACGAAATGGCGCAACCCTGGATTGACCGGGCCCGCAACGGCGAAAAGGATATTTTATGGCCCGGGAGTACGCTCTGGTTTGCTAAATCGTCGGGCACTACTAACGACAAAAGCAAATATATTCCGGTAACAACCAAAGGATTAACAGATAACCACTATCGGGGAGGCGAAGACGTATTGGCACTCTATCTGGATCAAAACCGCCACTCCAGGCTCTTTTCCGGAAAGACAATGACACTGGGCGGAAGTCACAAAATCGATGCCGATCACGCCGGAAGTCATTACGGTGATCTCTCGGCCATTATGATTCAAAATCTTAAGGAATGGGCATCCTGGTTCAGAACGCCGGCCAGGGAGATTGCCCTGATTCCCGAATGGGAGAAGAAGTTGGATGCTATTACCCGTTCCGTTCTAAAAGAGCGGGTCACAGCTTTTGCCGGTGTACCTTCGTGGAATCTCAATCTTCTAAAGCATCTGCTGGCACATACCGGAAAAGAGTCCATCCAGGAGATCTGGCCGGAGATGGAGCTCTTTATCCACGGAGGCGTCAGTTTTGAACCTTACAGAGCGCAATACAAAAGACTCTTCCCCCTTCCGGGAATGCATTATATGGAGACCTACAACGCCTCAGAGGGATTCTTTGCCCTGCAAGACAACCTCTCCGAATCGGATATGCTCCTGATGCTCGACATAGGCGTGTTCTATGAGTTTATTCCTCTGGATCAGGTAGATCGGGAAAATCCCACACTCCTGCCCATTTGGGGAGTAGAGCCGGGTGTGAGCTATGCTATGGTTATCTCTACCAACTCAGGGCTATGGCGATACCAAATTGGCGACACCGTCTCTTTCTCGTCGGTTTCGCCCTATAAGCTTCGGATTACAGGGCGAACCAAACATTTCATTAACGCTTTTGGCGAGGAGTTGATGATAGACAATGCCGAAAGAGCACTCCGGGAGGCATGCAAGGCTACGGGGGCAGTAATTTCGGAATACACAGCCGGTCCGGTCTTCATGGACGAAAAGAGCAATGGAGCCCACGAATGGCTCATTGAGTTCGAAACTGAGCCATCTTCGCTCAATCTCTTCACGCAAATTCTGGATAAGACACTTTGCTCGCTCAATTCTGACTATGAAGCCAAACGGGAAAAAGACATTACCTTACGGATGCCTATTGTCCGATCGGTAAAAAGAGGCACCTTTTACGCATGGATGAACCAGCGCGGAAAATTGGGCGGTCAGAATAAAGTACCCCGTTTAAGCAACCATCGTACCTATCTGGATGCTATCTTAGCCGAACAATAGAGGATTGTTAATTCATACATCATGCACATTGCGGTTGCCGGAAATATCGGTTCGGGAAAAACTACGCTGACCTCCCTACTGGCCAGACATTACCATTGGGAACCCCATTACGAAAGGGTGGAAGAAAACCCCTATCTGCACGACTTCTACGACGATATGCAGAAATGGGCATTTAACCTGCAGGTCTATCTGCTTACCCGTCGGTTTCAACATCTGCTCGGCATAGCAAATACAAAGCAGGTGGTGATTCAGGATAGAACCATTTACGAAGATGTGGCCATTTTTGCCCCAAACCTTTTTGACATGGGGTTGATGTCGAAACGCGATTTCGACACCTATCTTCGTCTTTTCGAGCAGATTGCCTCAGTTATTAGCATGCCACATCTTACTATCTATCTCCGGGCATCGGTTCCCACGCTGGTATCGCAAATCCAAAAAAGGGGCAGAAAGTTCGAAACCTCCATCCGAATTGATTACCTCCACCGTCTTAACGAACGGTACGAGGCCTGGATAGAAAAATACCAGGGGCGCCTTCTCATTGTAGATGTAGACCAGTGTCAGTTTTCGGAGCGATCGGAGGATCTGCGACAGATTATCAATAAAATTGATGCCGAACTCCATGGGCTGTTCTGAGTAGACCAGCCACCTCGCCTCTCACATCCTCCCACAAATGATCGGCAATTTTTGCCCCTGTAGCCTCGATAACGCGCGAGGCTACAATCGATCCAAGGGCAGCACAAGCCGACAAAGAGGCCCCCTTATCAATGCCATGCAAAAACCCCGCAGCATATAGATCGCCTGCACCCGTGGTATCAATCACCCTGGCAGGCCTTGCAGGGACACTCACCACTTCGCGATTCCGGGCAACCAACGAGCCCTCTTTACCCACTTTCACCACAGCCACACGTCCCGAACCGGCTATCTCACGCAACGAATCGCCGGGATTTTTCCCGGTAAAGGCTGCAGCCTCCTGCTCATTGGCAAAGACAAAATCGGCGGTTTCATAGACTAAACGACGAAACAGAGGGAGATTGGCCTCAACCACATTATAGCTGGCCATATCGAGCGAAACCATAAGTCCTTCCTGTTTAGAGAGTTCTACGATTCTATCTACCAGCAGGGGATTAAATACCAAATACCCCTCCAGATGGACGAGGTCGTACTCCCGAAACAGTTCGGGGGTAAGTTCTTCGGGAGTCAGCATAGAGGAGGCACCCAAACATGTGGCAAAGGTTCGTTCCGAATCGGGCGAAATAAAGGTAAATGCCACTCCGGTGGGTTCGGTTGCCAAGGGAATAAGATGGGGAGAAGCCCCCGATTGCCGCAACTCTTCGGCAAAGAAAGCACCCTGACGATCGATGCCGGTTTTCCCCACAAAGCCTGCCGACGAACCGAGCTGGGCCAACCCACATACAGTATTGGCCGCCGATCCTCCCGACATCTCCACATACTGCTCTTGCTTTATCGCATCGAAGATAGATTGCGAAGTGGCAGCGTCGACCAGGGTCATACTGCCTTTGGCCAATCCGAAGCGCGAAAGAAAGCTGTTGTCCGGGAGCCGAAATAAGAGATCGACCAGCGCCGAACCTATCCCCAATATTCTCATGGTAAAGGTTTTCAATAACGCCAAAAGAGCGGCGAAACCACAAAGATAACCGGATTTTTTTTATCTTGCGCCAATTCTGAATCTATGCCAAAGTCCAGCCATCTCGACCTGAACGAAGAGCAGTTACTGACCATCCTTCAAGAGATAAAAGCCTTTGAGGGTGAAAGAGATACAGCACTGGAACTATTCGTCGGTCTTGTCTGTGTTATTCGCCCCCCCCGTAGATTTAATGCCGATTTCTCGGCCGAACGGCTTCAGCGTATCACTTGGTTCTTAGACAACGATCCCGTACTGGCCTCACGGTTTAAATCGATGTTGCAGGGACTTTTTCAGGAGATGTCGGTTCGGGAAACTTTCGTCGAAAGTGGAATCGACGGAGGCCTGCCGGGATGGGTAGGGCTGATACGCCGCATTAAACACAAAATCTTACCGCCGCTTACCGAAAAGAGTAGTCTCTCCTTCTTAATTCAGCAACTCTTCTTCGAGACCAGCGATCATAAATGGGTAAAAGGAATTAGCGATAAAGAGTGGACTCGATTCTTTGAGCATATTCATATTCAAATAGATACATCTAAAGGAGCCCTTGCCGCAGAGTTGCGTGAGGCGCTATATATCCTATCGTTCCGTACCGTCTCTATTGGCATTGATCCCGACATCTCCGACCGACTCTCGAAAAAACGGCTGGAGCTAAATCCCTTCGTACAGCAGAACAACATTCTGATGGCTTACGATCCTCGTTTTGCTATCCCCGAACAGGTTGGGAAACAGGACCTGTTGTTTCCCGAGTCGTTCTTTCCGGCCTTCAGGGAGGCACTCACTGCCTGCCAGAAGAGTCTGACACTGATTCATAGAAAAAATGCGTCGCAAGGGGTCTCGCTACGGCAAACGCACGCCATGGTACGGCTTGATCAGATTCTAAGTCGGATGAACATGATTGTAACGCTGCTTGAAGGTAAAGATCCGCTAAATCCGGTAAAAACAGTACAACTCTTCAAACAGCTGGTTGAGACAGAAAATAGCCGAACCAGTATCCGAAAGTACCTGAACGAAAATCTTCAGTTGGTAGCCTTTCAGATAACCGAACATGTTCGGTCGACAGGCGAGAAATATATCACCACCCAGTGGAGCGACTACATTAAGATGTACATATCGGCAGCCTGGGGAGGGGGAATCATCTCCTTCATCTGCCTGATCAAGGTGCTGTTTTACCATGTAAAAATGGCCCCCTTTTGGGAGGGATTGGCACACAGCATCAACTACAGTATCGGATTCCTTACCATTCAGGCCACCGGAGCCACACTGGCAACCAAACAACCGGCCATGACTGCCGCAACGGTTGCGGCCTCGATGGATAATCAGAAATTTGGCGGCACCAATCTCCCCGCTCTGGCTGTCACTATCAGCCAGGTGTGGAGGAGTCAGACAGCCTCGTTTATCGGGAACCTGGCTTTGGCATTCCCTCTTTCCCTTTTGATTGCCTACCTGTTTGACCTTATGGGATTTAAAGTAGCAGAAGGGGAATACGCTCAACAGCTGCTCGATATGCAAAATCCTACCCGAAGCCTCACCATCCTCTACGCTTCGATTACCGGGTTTTTTCTTTTCCTTTCGGGAATTATCTCGGGCTACGTCGACAACCGTACCCTCTCATCGAAGATTGTGCAACGATTGGTTAACCATCCCACATTAAAGGTGATGATGGGCAGAAGGCAGCTAAATGGCCTGGCCAATTTTGTAAAGAAAAATGGCGGATGGGTTGCAGGGA
>JBFWIG010000082.1:0-9231 GCA_050256115.1 Bacteroidales bacterium
CCTGACTCCGGGCTACGGGTTGTCCGGGCGAATAGCAATCACAATCGGGCGCTTGACAAAGCCGCTCCAGGTAACGCTCTTTGGGTTTAAAACGGTTCTGTTTAACATCCGGATCGGTAAGCACAATGCCCATACAATACTTGCTGAACGATTTCCGGGGAATGCGCGCCTCCAGCAACAATTGCTGCATCTGCGAAGGGAGATTTCCGTCTTGCTTAATCTCAATCACCACAATCTGAGGAAGATGATAGGAATAGCCTGTACGGACATTCTTGAATCGAAGATCGAAATCCATGGTAATACGCTCGGTTTTTTCCTTGTTTACCAAGGTAATCCGATAAAATTCGTTGTCAAGACTGGGGTGCAGAGCATCGGGCGAAAAGGGTATAATCTCCTCCAGAAAATGGACGGAATCCTCCTGATCAAAACTCTCGGGAAGCTCCTCCTGCACCCTGATCCGTAACTTACGGGTCTTCCCCTTATTGTTTTTATTCTTTACCTCCAAAAAAGAGAGCAACGAATCGAGGTAGCTCCTGACCCGCACCTTCTGCCGGCACAACCTTCGATTGTGATGTTCGCGATAGAAAAAGAGGTTGTCGGTATCGAAGTAGCGTGTACCGTAGTGGGCAGGCGCTACACCATCAATACGCTGAATGTAATAGTAGGGAACAGCCTGTTTCAACACCTCGCCTATCTTCGATACATTTGCCAGATACTTTGAGTCGGTCCTGTTCATTAAACGAACCTCCGACATCTCTGCAAGGGTGATGGTCTCGAAACCTTCGGGGATGATATGTGTGGGAAAACTCACGCCTGCCTATTTTGATTCTGTATAGATATACTCAAACGACTTGGAAGAGTAAAGTTTCCCGTTGGGCAGATAGTTGTACTGCATCTTTTTGGAGCCGTCTTCATTGTATTCGAATTTCCGAATACGGGTAATACGGTTACGATCGTCGTAAACCACCTGCTTGATACATACGCCCAACGCATTATATTCGGAAGTCACACGCTCTTTCTGACCATACTGGGTATATTCAATCTCTTCAATTTTTAAACCTTGGTCGTTATAGACGGTAATATGGTCGAGAAAACGGTTCTTCCCTTCTGTATTCCACTCTTTAACCACCAGGTTCTTCCTGCTCTCCCTTTTAGCCGACACATTATTATCCTGTGCAACCGCGTTAGAGAGCAAACAGCACAAACCCAGAAACAGACCCAACAGACCTAATTTTTTCATTTACTGATAACAATAGAAGTTAATTTATCTTGGTATTTTTCGATACAATGATATCTTCGGGCATAACAACCTCCAAATTGGCGGGAGTTACATTTACCTCGAACGAGATAGTAGTTACTATCTCTGTATCAATAGCTTCTGTAACGGCATATACTTCATACTCCCCAACAGGAACCTTTGGGAAAACAAATGTGCCATCGGCGCCCGCACGGGCATCCATTACCACAAGCGGCGACCCTTTTAGCTGCAAGGTAACACGTTCGTCAATCCCGGGTCCGGTACCAATCAACACACCTTTGTAGAAATAGCGAACCATCAGCCTGCCCTGAATGGTGGCGCGCCCCAACATCTTTCCGGAATGGATATAGATAGGATCTACCGTAACCGTATTCCCTGCGCCCACTTTCACCTCTTTCGACACATCTTCCATCATATCGTCGGGGTACTTGGTATAGGCAAATACGGTGTACGTTCCCTTTTGCAGATACTTAAAGCGGAAAAAGCCATCGGGACCGGTCTCCATATCGTCGTCGTAAATGGGTCCGCCTCCGTATTTAATAAACACATCCTCTTTGGCAGCCGGCACCGTGTCGACACGAAAACCATAGGTTTCGTCCTGATGAATCACTTTAAAAACATAACCCTGCACGGTAGAGGTACCTCCCTCACCCTCCTCCTTCTGACAGGAAGAGAAGAGAAACAGCGATATCACCAGAAGCAGAGGAGAAAAGAAGAAAGATTTCATGCTGTAGTAATTTGGTTTTTATTAGTAGTATGCAAAAAGGTAGTAGAAAAACAAAAAAAACAGGAAGCAAACTTTCTTGTAGAGCCGTTTAGCGGATACAAAAAAATCGTGTCGAAGGTAAACAAAATCAACCATATTTCACAAATCGTTAACACACAATTTGCAATAAACAAACCTCAGATCTGAAAAGATGTAGTATATTTCGCCACAGGTTTTTCTTATCCTTCTCTTCCACTTATGGCTCTATCGGCTAAAAGACTGATTATAAAACGACTGATCGTCTCTCTATTTTTTGTTGTTCTCGGATCCCTGGCGGGCTTCTATTACTATGCCATTCGCGACCCCTATTCCAAAACCATTACCCGACTGGATATCCGGCCACCGCAACAACCTTTATTACGCGTTGGATTTTCGGCCAGAAAAATAACCCCTCAGCTTCCCGACAGCTGGGTGGACCACAACAAGGATGGCAGATACAATCCGGAGGATGGCGACAGTTTTACCGATGGTAACAACAATGGCAAGTTAGACCGGGTGTGGTTGGCCGGTTACCACAACAACCGGCCTGCAGCAGGCATTCACGACGACTTGTGGGCCCGTACAGTGGTTTTCGACGATGGGCAGACCCGACTTGCCTTTACAGCCATCGACGCCATCGGCCTCTTTCTGCACGATGTTGAGGCAACCCGACAACTAGTAAACGACACGCTCCGTATCGATTACCTGGCCATACACGCCACCCATGTCCACTCGGCACCCGATTTAATGGGCCTTTGGGGCCAAAAAAGGTTCCGTTCGGGTGTCGACAAGGCGTACCTCAAATTTGTGCAACAACAGATTGCCCTTTCGGCCGAAGATGCCGTAAGGAGACTTCGGCCGGCCCGACTTCGGTTTGCCGTCGGCTTTTTTGAAGATGATAAAACACAAAACGACACGCGACATCCTGTTACTCCCGACCCCTATCTGTTTGTGATGCATGCCTTAGACAAAGAGAGCGGAAATCCGTTGGGTTCTATTGTACAGTGGTCTAACCATCCGGAGACAATGGGCAGCAATAATCTCCTGATTACCTCCGATTTTCCGCATTATGTGAGAGAGGGCATGGAGATTGGCTATTTTCACGATACGCTTCTGCACACATTCGGCCCCGGAGGCATCTCCATTTACGCAAACGGTGCTCTTGGCGGACTGATGACAACCCGGGCAGAGACAGCCGTACCCGATCCCTTTGGCGACTCTCTGTTTGTAATCCCCTCCGTTGCAAAAATCCGCGCACAGGGCTACCGGATTGCCAGAGAGGCGCAGAAAGTACTCGAAACCCAGGGAAAAGAGGTAGAAAACGCAGGTATCCGGCTTAAGGTTCAAACCCTCTTCCTGCCCATAGATAATCCACTATTTCGATGGGCCTCTCTAACGGGCCTGATGGGAAGAGGAATGAGCGGCTGGATGAAAAAAAGAAGCGAGATTGCCGGATGGCAAATCGGGCCTGCCTCTTTTGCCACACTGCCCGGCGAGATGTATCCCGAGATGGTTAATGGAGGAGTCCTGGCACTCAGGGGAAACGACTTTAACCTGACCCGACCCGTTGAAGACCCCTCCATGCGCAGGATTATGCCCGGCGAGTTCAAGTTTATATTTGGCACTACAAACGACGAAATCGGGTATGTGATTCCAAAGAGCCAATGGGATGCCAAACCCCCATACAGCTTCCGGTCCAAGCCCCAATACGGCGAAGAAAATTCGCTGGGACCCGAAACAGGCCCTCTTTTGCATCGTGCTTTTGTTGATCTCTGGAAAGCGTTGAATTAACCCCGTTTCCGTCTACAAATCTTATACTGCCTGCCATGCAACGCATAACCAATCTCTACCACCGGCAAACACGCTCATCGTTTCTCCTCCTCCTTATGATGCTTCTGCTCATAACGGTATCAGGATGTTCTCTCTCGGAACAGCAGAGCCGCGATACCATCGACTTGTCAGGCACTTGGGAATTTCAACTCGACCCTTCTAATCTGGGCGAGCAGGAGGAATGGTTTTCTAAGGAGTTGTCCGACACTATCCAACTGCCGGGCAGCACAGACTTCTCAAAAAAAGGGAGTCCGAATAGGGATCGGTCCGAAACTTCGCATCTTACCCGCAGATATCCGTATACCGGAAAAGCCTGGTACAGTAAGGAAGTCCGTATACCCGCGGGTTGGAAAGGAAGCCAGGTCAGACTCATTCTGGAACGAACCAAACCCTCCATGGTGTGGGTCGACGGTGTGAAGGCCGGCACAAGTACCGATATCACCACCCCTCAACGGCACGATTTGAGCACTCTGCTTACACCCGGCCAACATCGTATCACCCTCTTAATTGATAATGGCGGTTCGGTTCCCGATGCAATCAGAAACGCCTCTCATGCCTACGTAGAACACACACAGACCAATTGGAACGGCGTAATCGGCAAAATTGCCCTTGAATCTACAGCCACCCTTTTTATTGATCAGATTCGCACCTTCCCCGATATAGAGAAGAGAGAGGTAACGGTAGAGGTGGTTGTTGACAATCGCGGCGATGCTGCAAAAAGAACCATTCGGCTGAGTGCAGGTGCATGGAACAGCCCGATACGACATAACCTAAAGCAGCGTAGTTTTCCGGTTGAGATAGCGTCGGGTACAAACAGCTTCCGTTTCACCTACCCGATGGGCCAAAAGGCGCAACTCTGGAGCCCCGACCACCCGGTACTCTACCGTCTGGAAGGGGCTATCGTGCACAAAGCAGGTAAAGTAGACGATCGCCTCTACACCCATTTTGGGTTACGACAGTTCAAAACTGAAGGGACCCAATTTACACTCAATGGACAACGGATATTTCTGCGCGGAAAAAATGATGCCTGTGTCTTTCCGCTTACCGGCTATCCCCCCATGGATACAGCCTCCTGGCGACAACTGTTCCGTATTGCCAAAACGTATGGCATCAACCACTACCGTTTTCACTCCTGGTCTCCTCCCGAAGCCGCATTTTTGGCCGCCGATATGGAGGGCATCTTACTGCAGCCCGAACTTCCCTTTTGGGGCTCACTTCAGGGCAACAACCAACCTCTGCTCAGTTTTCTCCGGAAGGAGGGAAAATTGCTGCTCTCTGAATATGCAAACCACGCCTCACTGGTGATGTTTGCGCTGGGAAATGAGATTTCCGGTCATCCCGAAACCATTACAGCACTGCGCGATACCCTTCGTCAATTCGACAACCGCCCCCTGATGGCAACCGGATCGAATAATTTCCTCGGATTCCGGGGAGCGGCCCCGGGCGACGACTATTTTACCACCTGCCGAGTAGGAGGCGAAAATCCGGAAAGTTTCAACACCCACACCCGCTCCTCCTTTTCGTTTGCCGATGCCTGGCAGGGGGGGCTCCTCAACGGAATGGTCCCCAACAGCCGGTTCGACTATTCCGGTGCTATAGCCGCTTGCACGGTACCTGTAATCAGCCATGAGACAGGGCAATTCCAAATCTATCCCGACTATTCCGAAATCGCGAAGTACAATGGGGTGCTGGCCCCGCGCAACCTCGAAATTTTCAGAGAGCGCCTGGTGCAGGCGGGCATGGGAAGCCAGGCCGATACCTTCTTTAAGGCGTCGGGTTCGCTCAGCGTACTCTGCTACAAGGCCGATATTGAGATGGCCCTCCGCACTCCCGGATTTGGCGGATTTCAACTGCTCGATTTACAGGACTTTCCCGGACAAGGTACTGCTCTGGTGGGTATTCTGAATGCCTTCATGGAGAGCAAAAACTTAATCACACCCAAAAAATTCCGGGAATTCTGCAGTGAAGTGGTGCCCTTGTTACGCATAGATCGCTTCTGTTTTTCTGCCGAAGATACCCTGAAAGGGGCCATCCAGGTTGCCCAATACTCCGCGTTAACCCTTCGTAACCAACGCATACACTGGGAGGTACGGCAGAGCGACGGCGGAGTCATGGCTTCGGGCGATACCTTTGCTACCCTCAGGCCCGGATTGCTCATAGATCTCTGCTCCCTGGCAGTGCCTCTCGCAGAAATTGCCTCGGCCGAGCAGCTGTCGGTTGAGATTGAACTCACAGGCACCCCATACCGCAATAGTTACCCGATATGGGTCTACCCCACCCCTGCCTCACCTTCAATACAAAACGGAATTCTGATTACCCAACGGGCCGATGCCAAAATGATGCGTGAACTAGCCGACGGCAAGCGGGTTCTTTTGCTGCCCGAACCCGATGCCTATCAGAAAGTTACGATTGGCGGGCTCTTTACCCCCGATTACTGGAACTACCGGATGTTTAAGGGGATCTCGGAGAACGGCAAGAGACCGGTCTCGCCGGGTACGCTGGGCCTTTTAATTCGGAACGACCATCCCCTCTTTAAGGAGTTTCCCACCGACTTTCATTCCAACTGGCAATGGTGGAACATTGTAAAAGAGAGCCGTCCGCTTATTTTGAATGCCATAGATTCTACCTTCCGACCCATTGTTCAGCCCATCGACAATATTGAAAGAAATTACCGCCTGGGCATGCTATTCGAGTGCAAGGTGGGCGCAGGAAAACTGATAGTTTGTATGTCGCCCCTGCAGAAGCTCACCCAACATCCCGAATGCCAACAGCTATACCACGCACTACTTAACTACATGCGATCCGAAGCATTCGACCCATCGTTTGCCATAGATCCCGAAGCCCTTGAGCTGCTCTTCAGGGGCAGTGCCGAACCGCAAATGAACTATTCAGGAGTTGAGAATATCTCCTATCAATGAGATTCTATCCATGCTTAATCCTCGCAGAACCTACCTTCTATACTTCCTGAGCCTCCTCCTTCTTATTCCCGGCAGTTGCGATACCGGCAACATCCGAGTAGTTTCGCACACATTAACCAACAAGTGGCAGTTTGTGCAGGGCGACGATATTGCCTATGCAAAGCCCCTTTTCGACGACAATTCCTGGGTAATCATCTCCTCAAACCAAGCCTTCGAATTCCAGGGATTCCCTAATGTCGACGGCTACGTATGGTACCGCAAACACTTCACCATGCCTGCCGAATTAGAGCGGCAAATATGGAGCGTTGGTGGAATGAATATCTACCTGGGCACTATCGACGACGTGGATCAGCTCTATGTCAACGGCATGCTGATAGACGGATCCGGCTCTTTCCCTCCCGCGTATGTGTCGGCTTTTGGAACCGAAAGAAACTATAAAGTACCCGCTTCCTGTCTGTTGCGAGGAAAAAACAACGTTTTGGCCGTAAGGGTCTACGACGGAAATAATACGGGCGGAATCGTGGCCGACTCAATAGTCATCAGGAACCTCAGCCCCGAGGAGATGGCTATTTTCTCGACCGCGCAAAAGCAAAAACCGTGATGTAGGCCATACAGGCCAGCAAAACAATCACACTACCGTGCTGTCCGCCTAATCCATCCGAAGCAATACCCATTAAAAGAGGAAAGATAGCGCCACCGGCCACACCCATAATCATCAGACCCGAAATATCATTGGCACGTTCAGGTTTATGCTGCATGGCAAGGGTAAATATTACAGAGAAGATATTGGCACAAGAGAGACCAATCAATACAACGGCTCCGTAAATAGCCGGCTCGGACGATGCCACCAACAGCCAGAAACCACCGGCCAAAGCCAGTACCATACTGACAGGGAAAAAGTAGCGGGTAGAAATTTTCGACAGAATAATGGCGCCCAAAAAGGTGCCGGCAGTGCGGGCTGCAAAATAGTAACTGGTGCCATATCCGGCCTCACTGAGCGCCAAACCGCAACGCTCCATTAAAAGTTTAGGCACAGAGGTATTCATCCCCACATCAACCCCCACAATCAAGAGGATACCCAGGAAGAGTGCAAAAATAAAACGGTCGCCCAGAAGCGAAAGCGAATCGGAAAAATTCTTTTTAATCGAACCCGCCTCTGCAGACTTCTCTCTAACAATGGGCACGGCAAGCAACCATGCACCGGAAAGGAGGGTTATACCCGCGAAAATGGGGAAGATTAACTTCCAGTTACCCAAACGCGAAGCAGCCAATCCCGCCAGAATAGGGCCCAGAAAAGCAGAGATGGCTTTTACAAACTGACCCAAAGTAAGGCTACTGGCCAACTGTTTATCGGAAACAATGTTGGTAAGTAGCGGATTCAAAGCAACCTGAAGAATGGTGTTGCCAATGCCCAAAAGTGCAAAAGCCACCAATACCACCACATAGGTATATGAAATCAGAGGCACCAACATGGCAAGGCCGGTAACAAAAATGCTCAGCAACACAGTGTTTTTGCGGCCTATCCGGTTCATCAGAATACCGGTTGGCACAGAAAAGACAAAAAACCAGAGAAAGACCATCGATGGGAGCAGATTGGCAACCGTATCCGACAGCGCAAAATCGACTTTTACATAATTAGAGGCTATTCCGACTACGTCGACAAAGCCCATCACAAAAAAACCAAAAAGAATGGGGAGCAGATGGAGAGAAGAGGGTTTCTTTTCCATAAAAAGGAGAAATAAAGGAGGGTTGGTGGATTAAAAACGAAGGTTAAAAGTATAAAAAAAATTGAATGAGTAAAAAAAAAGCTACATTCGTGCTGCAAACAACAGATCTGATGATTATTCTGCATAGTAACAACGCCCACTGGATCGATTTACTTACTACTACATTGTTTAACAAAGGGTTTCGTGACATTGCGCACACAAAATCCGGAAAGGTTTCATCCGCGTTCCAAACCGTTTCGGGCCAGAAACTCCCGGATCTCCTGGAGAGCCGACATCGCCATATTGAATTGTTAATCACCGATCTTCCCACCCCTCCGGCCATTTTCCCCCTCCAACTCTGGAATAGTTGCGCCCGCCTGGCCATCCCCTTTTTTGCCTGGCTGCCCGCCAAAGATGCGCGGAGTTCACTATTTTTGCAGGAGGCTGCTCGTACAAGCCCTGCCCCATTCTCAACTTGTCTTCTCACTTTCGCCGAAGCCGACATGGCCTCGGCGTCCGAATTTATCGAACATATTCACACTATTAACCTTACTTAATCATTTTCCCGCGTATGGATGCATCAATTTTCTCGAGCCTCTTCGAAGCCTTCACTTTGTTCACCTGGCAACAGGCGTTCATGATGGCAGTGGGGGCAACGCTGATTTATCTGGCTATTGCCAAAGAGTACGAGCCAAACCTCTTATTACCCATGGGATTCGGAACCTTATTGGTTAACATTCCTCTCTCATCGGCCATCGGGCCGGAAGGGGCCTT
>JBFWIG010000083.1:0-9190 GCA_050256115.1 Bacteroidales bacterium
CCCGTGGGCCACGCCATACTACGGCTTGTTTGGGCTCGATAAAAAATCCGATTGAGTTTAGCTTGATGCCAAATTTGATAAAAGGACTCATATACTGTACTCCATCGTGTTCTTCGACGGTGAGCTGCGATCCGGCTAAGTCGAAGAGGAGTGGAACGGAGGGGCCGTGTATGTCGGCATCGAGTAAGCCTGTAGCATACCCTTTCATGGCCAACGACATGGCTATGCCTGCCGCTACGGTCGATTTCCCAACTCCCCCCTTTCCGGAGGCAACCAGAATAATATGTTTAATATTGGGGAGAGATTTCTTTTCGATAGGTTTTTGTGGACTTAGGTTCGACATGGTGAGTGTGATTGAAGTGTTTAGAAGATTGGGTTCCGAAAATGTCTGATATAAAATGTTCTTTTGTTATAAATCACCTTTTTTATCGAATTTTCATCGATCAGGGAATCTACCACCGAGTAGTCGGCTTTATCTTTTGCCAATAGTTCTGTCATGGTATCTTCGCGAATAGGATGTACCGAACAGATATTGATGATGTCCTCAATGGCATTGCCTTTGAATCCCGTATTCGACCCTTCAAATCCCATCAGTAATTCTACTTTCAGCCCTATGTTAGAGAACTCTTGGTAAGCACTGTTTATAGTGGTTTCGTCGGGGGCTTTGATGCCTGTGATGGCCGGGGGACGTGTGGGAATAGACAGGTAGGCTGTTGTGGGCTGCAGTTGGTGAATGAATGCTGCTGTTTGATGTAAATTCTGGATTTCGTCGTTGAACCCATTGACCAGTAGCGTTTCTGTGGCCAATTGTCCCTTGTATTCTGAAGCAAATTGCAGGATTCCCTCTTTATGTTGCTCAATATTTAACTGAGCGTGAGGTCTGTTTATCCGTTTCCAGATCTGTTCGTTACAGCTATCCACTTTTACAGAAACCCAGTCGGCTTTTGAAAGGTCGTTTCGCACCGTCCGATGATGTAATAATGAGGCGTTGGTAATTACCGCCACAGGAATCTGCAAAGTTTTGACCAACTGGATTGATTCGCCCAAGTTACTGTCTATTGTGGGCTCTCCGTTGGCCACAAATGTTAAATAATCGGGACGATCTTTCTCATGCAATTGATTCAGATGTTTCTGAACCTCAGTAAAGAGCACCCGGGGTTCGTAAAAGGGGGCTCGTTCTATGATAAGACGTCTGGTAATGCCTACCTGACAGTAGACACAAGAGTATGAGCATACTTTTCGTGACGGAATATTGTTTATGCCCAAACTTTTCCCGAGTCGTCGCGACGGGATGGGGCCAAAACTGATCATAATTGCTACGTTGGTTAATGATGGATGAGTGGTTCTGGGAGGAAGGATTACATAATTACAAAATCGCCTTTTTTTACCTGTAGGGTTTCGGCAATGACATTGCATTTCACCATCAAGAGGAAGAAGATCTCTTTCTCAGTTTTCCCTAATAACCCTTCAAGGTTGCCTTGCCCTTTTGAAAGAATCAGACTGGCTTCGCAGAAAAGTTGTTGAAAAGATTCCGAGCAGCAATCCACAATGGTGGAAGGTGCATCGTATCCGTTCGAAATGACATTAGCTACCTTATCCATGCCAATTTCGTGGGCATCGTCGAGTGTAGCGTCGTTCATCACGGGCGATCCGCGAACTGCGAAATAGAGATTAGGATGGTTTATGGTTTCAATAAGTAGTTTGTCGAATACAATTTCTCCGGCATTGTCGCCCAGATAGAGGATTGTTTTTGCTCCGGCGATAGCATCTTTTAGTGCTGCCGAATGGTCAATTGCAAAGGGTGTGTGTAATACTTTCTCGATGGTTTGAGGAATGTCGAATTCCGATCCGATGGCAAAATCGATTATATTTCCGGCAATGGCAAGCCGAAACGCTGTATCGAGAGGGTCTTCGGATTGCTCAACCTGCCGTTTTAGGGCCGGGTATAAGTTTATGACGAAGCTATTGTGGGCTTGCTTCTCTGTTAGATAGGGATCTGGATTATGGGTGTAACTCCGCAATATGGTATGCAGATCTCTGGCATAAGCCGGTGCAGAAAAGGAGTTTCCGTACGCATTGTAGAGAGTTGCCATTTTTCTGGTGAAGGCATTCTTCTCTTGAATGGACAAATTTTCCTTTTCGATCAGCCGCTCAAAAGCTCTTGCGAAGCAAAAAAAGCAGCGATAGTCCGAAGTCATAAAGGCGGTGGAATTTCTTTATCGACCTCTGCCACCACCTTTGCCACTGCCTCCGCCTTGTCTGCCTCTTCCGCCTTCGCCGGAACCTCTACCCAGACCTCTACCCAGACCTCTACCCAGACCTCCTCCGACACCTCTTTCGGCAGTTCCGGCAGGTGAGTCTGCTTGTGGGGGTGTTTCGCGTAAGCGTTGCGGTAGAATTTGATCATTTTCCATTCCTCTGTTTGCAGGATTGCACCGGCCCATTCCGCGACCTGTCATCGGACCCGTACCTTCGGGGCCTTTTCGATTTAAACGTGGCATAATAACCTCCTTTTTTTAGTGTGTCAATAACAACATCGTTCCAGTATAGGATTCTTTACTCAAATGATCATTTGTTCGAAACAAAAATAATGAACATTTGGCTAATTTCATTGTTTAAGGGTAAAATAGTTGGAATCTTTCTAAATAAGAGCTACCTTTCTACGACTTTCAGGGGTGTGCGATCTCTCTCTGATTTTCTTATTCTCCTATTATTCATGCATTTATAAATTAAATTCGTTATGGAAAACAATCAAGAAGTTTTTTCGATGCCTCGCATTGGCGAGCAGGCTCCTGCGTTTAAAGCAGTGACCACTCAGGGTGAGATCAATTTCCCGGCCGACTATTCAGGCAGTTGGGTTATCCTTTTTAGCCATCCTGCCGACTTTACTCCGGTATGTACCTCCGAGTTTATGACCTTTGCCAGTATGGAAAAGCAGTTTGCCGAGGTAAATTGCAAGTTGGTGGGTCTTTCGGTTGACGGGCTCTATAGCCATATTGCCTGGCTCCGTACCATTAAAGAGAAGATTGAGTACAAGGGGATGAAGGATGTAGAGGTTAAGTTTCCTCTGATTGAGGATATCACCATGGAGGTGGCAAAGAAGTATGGGATGATTCAGCCCGGTGAGAGCAATACCAAAGCGGTTCGTGCAGTCTTCTTTATAGATCCCAATGGTATGATCCGCACCATTATCTATTACCCGTTGAGTCTGGGTCGTAATTTCGATGAGTTGTATCGTGTAATTGTGGCTCTCCAGGTGGCCGACGGAGTAGGTGTGGCTTTGCCTGCAGACTGGCGGCCCGGCGACGATGTGATTGTACCTACGGCCGGTTCGTGTGGTGTAGCCAAAGATCGGGTAGATGGAAAGGAGGAGGGGGTAACCTGCTACGACTGGTTTTTCTGTACCAAAAAGGTGTCGGAAGAGAAGGTCTGGGCTACTGTCAAGAAAAAATAGACCCTGTTTTTGGCATTTTGCCGGATTCGGCCTACTTTTATGCATGCTTGAACGCTGTGTTTCTCTGCAGCGTTCAAGCATGTTTTTATGTTTTATCGAATCTATTATTCTCTGCATTAACCCTCTATCTACATGAGAAAGACGCTAAGCTGCCTTCGTGGCACACAAACACTCCTTGGTCTCAGCATTCTGATTACGCTCTTTTATGCTTCGATTCCGCTAGGTGCACAAACGGTTTCGCGCGTAGACGACCCGGTTTCGTGGGTCAATCCCTTAATGGGAACCCAATCTTCGTTTGCCCTCTCAACGGGAAATACCTATCCGGCCATTGCACGCCCCTGGGGTATGAATTTCTGGATGCCCCAAACCGGTAACATGGGCGATGGATGGGCCTACACGTACGATGCTACCAAGATTAACGGATTTAAGCAGACGCACCAACCCAGCCCCTGGATTAACGATTATGGGCAGTTCTCCATTATGCCGGTTACCGGTAAGAAGGCGTTCGAACTGAAGCAGCGGGCCAGTTGGTTCTCGCATAAGACGGAGGTTGTGAATCCCCACTACTATAAGGTCTATCTGGCCGATCACGATGTGGTCACAGAACTTACCCCTACCGAACGAGCCGCTATGTTTCGGATTACCTACCCGGAGAGCGATGAGTCGTACATAGTGGTTGATGCTTTCGACAGAGGGTCTTATGTGAAGATTCTGCCCGAAGAGAACAAGATTATCGGGTATACCACCAAGAATAGCGGCGGTGTTCCTGCCAATTTTAAGAACTATTTTGTAATCACCTTCGACAAACCGTTTGCGAGTGTGGCTGTTTTCGACGGATCCACCCTGTTGGAGGGTCAAACCGAGAAAGAGGCCGGGCATGCCGGAGCTATGGTAGGTTTTAAGACTCGTCGCGGTGAGCAGGTGCATATTAAGGTGGCCAGCTCGTTTATCAGCCCCGAACAGGCTGTCCTGAACCTGGGTGAGTTGGGCAAAAAGAGCTTCGATCAACTCAGAGAGGAGGGTCGCGTGGCCTGGAACGATGTGTTGGGTCGCCTGAAAGTGGAGGGAGGAACGGTAGATCAGACCCGTACTTTTTACTCCTGTTTGTATCGGTCGCTGCTCTTTCCCCGCAAGTTTTACGAGCTCGATGCCAATGGAAAGGTGTGGCATTACAGCCCCTATAATGGAAAAGTGTTGCCCGGCTATATGTTTACCGATACCGGTTTCTGGGACACTTTCCGTTGCCTCTTTCCCTTCCTTAATCTGATGTTCCCCTCTGTAAACGAGATGATCCAAGAGGGGTTGGTAAATACTTACCTGGAAAGTGGTTTTCTGCCTGAGTGGGCCAGTCCCGGCCATCGCGGCTGTATGGTGGGGAATAATTCGGCTTCGATTGTGGCCGACGCCTATATAAAGGGATTGAAGGGATACGATGTGGAAAAGCTTTATGAGGCGGCCCTGCATGGTACCACGAATGTACATCCCAGAGTCTCTTCTACCGGACGTTTGGGTCATCAATACTATAACGAGCTGGGGTATGTGCCCTACAATGTGAAGATTAATGAAAGCGCTGCCCGTACCCTTGAGTATGCTTACGACGACTGGTGTATTTATCAGATGGGTAAGAAGTTGGGTCGTCCGGCCGAAGAGCTGGCGATATTTGCCAAACGGAGCCAGAACTACCGTAATCTTTACAGTGCCGAGGATAAACTGATGCGCGGAAAGAATGCCGACGGTACCTTCCAGTCGCCCTTCAGCCCCTACAAGTGGGGTGATGCCTTTACCGAAGGAAACAGCTGGCACTATACCTGGTCGGTGTTTCACGATGTGCAGGGTTTGATAGATCTGATGGGCGGGAAGCGCGAATTTAACGCAATGCTCGACTCTGTTTTTGTGGTTCCGCCCATTTTTGATGAGAGCTATTACGGCGGGGTAATTCACGAAATCAGGGAGATGCAGATTATGAATATGGGGAACTATGCGCATGGTAACCAGCCCATTCAGCATATGATCTATCTCTATAACTGGGGTGGTGAGCCCTGGAAAGCGCAATATTGGGCGCGTGAGGTGATGGACAAATTGTATGCTGCAACCCCCGACGGCTATTGCGGCGACGAGGATAATGGTCAGACTTCGGCCTGGTATGTCTTTTCGGCACTCGGTTTCTACCCGGTATGCCCCGGATCGGATGAGTATATTCTGGGAAGCCCGCTCTTTCCGAAGGCCGTTCTTACCCTCGATAATGGGGAAAAGGTGGAACTTACCGCCGCGAATATGTCGGCAGGAAACCGCTATATCGATAAGCTGCGCGTTAACGGCAAGAGTTACTCACGCAATTTCCTGCGCCATTCCGATATGCAGAAGGGGATGAAGGTTGAGTTTACCCTGTCGGGGCAGCCTAACCGTTCTCGTGGAACGCAGGATGCTGATTTCCCCTACTCTTTCTCGCGCGACGAGGTGATTAAATAGGATTAGCATGACGAAGATATCTGTTTTGTGGCTTGTACTCTCACTGGCCGTCAATCTCTGTACTGCCAATCTATGGGCGGTTGATCCGATCGATGCAAACCTTTTGGGGGAGGCAGAATGGATTGCAGCCGATGGAGCGGCTGCCGATACCAATCTGTGGACCGCCTTTAGCAGGGATTTTACATTGCAACGCGTCCCGCAACGTGCCGAAGCCTATATTGCTGTTGATAGCAAATATTGGCTCTGGATTAACGGCAGGCAGGTTGTTTTTGAAGGAGGGTTGAAAAGAGGACCCAACCCAACCGATACCTATGCCGATAAGATTGATTTGGCGCCATACCTGAAAAGAGGGAGCAACCGGATTGCCATTCTGGTTTGGTATTTTGGGCGGCAGGGCTTTTCGCATCATAGCAGCGGAAAGCCGGGAATGCTGTTTGCCATGCAAATGGGCCGGGAGCCGTTGGTGAGTAATGGTGCCTGGTTGGCTTCCAGACTGGAGGCCTATACATCGGCTCCTAAGCCCGAACCCAATTATCGCCTCCCCGAATCGAATCTGTTGTTCGATGCACGTGTAGAGAGGGTGGGGTGGCAACGTCAGGATGCCGATCTCTCCTGGATGCAACCTGCACGTACTTTGGGCCGTGCAGGCTCGGAACCCTGGAATGGCTTGGTAATCAGACCTGTTCCTATGTTCAAGGATTTCGGGTTAACGGCCTATGCCTCTGCACCGAAATTTCCCTTTGTTTCTGATGGCGATACAATTATTTGCGATTTGCCCTACAATGCCCAGGTAACCCCTTACCTGGAGATAGAGGCGCCGGAGGAGGGTATGAAGATTGTGATGGCTACCGACAATTACCTTTTCTACAACGGTTCCGACAACGTAATCAGGGCTGAGTTCATAACCCGAAAGGGGTTGCAGGCCTACGAAAGCTATGGTTGGATGAACGGGCATAAAATGTACTATTTTATACCCAAGGGTATTAAGGTGCGATCGTTGAAATATCGCGAAACCGGATTCAATACCGAATTTGCCGGATCCTTTCACAGTTCCGATCCTTTCCTGAATCGTTACTGGGAGAAGGCTCGCCGAACTCTCTATGTTACCATGCGCGATACCTATATGGATTGCCCCGAAAGGGAGCGGGCACAATGGTGGGGCGATGCTGTGAATGAGTCGGGCGAGGCCTTCTATGCCCTCGATTTGCAGAGTCACTCGCTGATGAGAAAGGGGATGTATGAATTGATAGGCTGGCAGCGGCCCGACGGGAGCCTCTTTTCGCCCATTCCTGCCGGTAATTGGAATAGAGAGTTGCCCTGCCAGATGCTTTCGAGCATCGGGCCTTACGGTTTCTGGAACTATTATCTCTTTACGGCCGATAAGCAGACCATTGCCGATCTCTATCCCGGTGTGAAGCGCTATTTGGATATCTGGAAGCCCGATGGGAAGGGAACCATCACCATGCGTCCGGGCGACTGGACTTGGGGCGACTGGGGTTCGGAGATAGATAAGGAGTTGATTTATAATCTACTCTACTATATGGCCGTTAAATCGACCCGCGAAATGGCACTATTGTTAGAAAAACCGGAGGATGCAGCAGCTTTCGAACCCTTTCTGAACGGTTTTGCAGCGTCGTTTAACCGGCAATTCTGGACAGGATCGCATTATCGCCACCCCGCTTACACCGGGAAGCCCGACGATCGGGTTCAGGCGCTTGCTGTATTGGCAGGAGTTGTACCCGAGGAGCGCTATCCGTTGCTATTGCAGCTGTTCCAGACCGAGATGCATGCCAGTCCTTATATGGAAAAGTATGTGGGAGAGGCGATGTTTGTGATGGGATATGCCTCTGAGGCCCTAAAGCGTATGGAGAGCCGATTTGCGAAAATGGTAAATCATCCCGGGTTTTCTACCCTTTTCGAGGGGTGGGGTATTGGCAGCGAAGGGTTTGGCGGCGGAACGGTGAATCATGCATGGAGTGGAGGCGGACTCACCCTTGCGTCGCAGTATCTTTGCGGTATAGCGCCTGCAGCACCCGGTTTTTCGGTAGTTTCGGTGAAACCCCGTCCCGGTTATGTGAAGGAGGCTTCTGCACGGATGATCTCCGTAAAGGGACCCATCACCTCGGAGTTTGTGAATGATGAGCGGTCGTTTCACTTAACGGTAGAGCTACCCCTGTCGGTTGTGGGTGAGATTGGAATTCCCGGTTCGGAATTCCGAAAAATCTCACTTAATGGCAGGGTTATCTGGGAAAATGGATCCTATAGGCCCAATAACCGGGCTACATTTTTGGAAAAGGGTCGTGACCATATCACCTTTCGTGTTCCGGGCGGAAAGCTTCGTTTTGTTGCCGAGCGGAAGTAATACCGCATTCTATGGTTCGGGTTACACTATTTGAGATCTTCTTTACCTTTCTTCGTGTGGGTGCCTTTACCCTGGGAGGCGGGCTGGCCATGTTGCCAATGATTCGGGCTTCGGTAGTTGAACGAAAAATGTGGCTCGATGATGCGCTCTTTTGGGATATGGTGGCTCTGTCGCAGGGCATTCCCGGTATTATGGCAGTGAATATTTCGCTCTTTACCGGATATCGTTTACGAGGGGTCAGGGGCGCTCTGTGCGGTGCTCTGGGTACCATTGTGCCTTCATTTGTCATCATTCTGTTTATAGCCGGTTTTTTAACGAATTTTCGTGATTTTGAGGCGGTCGAAAAAGTCTTTATGGGGCTTAGACCGGCTGTGACAGGGATGATTGCCGCAATGGTGGTTTCGGCCGCATTGGCGCGTAAACCGATGGTTTGGCAATGGATGGCTATTGTGGCCATTGCGGCCTGCATTGGCTTGCTTAATGTGTCGCCGCTATGGTTTGTACTGCCTGTGGTTCCGCTGGTATTTCTCTATCTGCAGGTAGAACGGTACCGGCAGAAGAGGCAGCAACGCGGCACACCTTAACCAATCGGGGAGGAGAGTATGGCCATCTATTTTAGTCTTTTCTGGGCGTTTCTTAAGATCGGTATCTTTGGGTTTGGCGGTGGGTATGCTATGCTCTCGCTCATTGAAAATGAGATTGTAGACCATAGGGGATGGCTCACTATCAGTGAGTTTACCGATATCGTGGCCATCTCGCAAATGACCCCGGGTCCTATCGGAATTAACAGCGCCACCTATGTGGGGTTTAGTGTTACCGGTTCGGTATGGGGTTCGGTGGTTGCCACCCTGGCGGTTGTCTTGCCATCAACCCTTTTGATGTTGTGGGTTTCGGCCATCTTTTTT